>NZ_CEVWQM010000015.1:0-91590 GCF_982386235.1 Desulfotomaculum sp.
CTCGATAGCCGCCGCGAATAAAACCGCCACCATTAAGGTAACGGTAAAGAGCACGAACTATGCGGACTTCGACGCAGTTATCACCGTAAAGACCGTTGACGTTGATACAGTCAACATCGCAGCCATTACAGGCATCACCGCCCCGGTACGCGGCGAGGTGCCCGTAACAGCTATCAGCCAAACGGCGCAATACACCGGAACCATTGCCTGGTCTCCGGCGGATAATCCATTTGCGCCAAGCACGGTTTACACGGCAACCATCACTCTGACACCTAAAGCGGGCTATACTCTGACCGGCGTGGCTGCCAACTTCTTTACAGTAGCAGGTGCCACTTCGGTCAGCAACGAAGCAAATTCGGGCATGATAGCAGCAACCTTCCCTATAACTGACGAAGATGGCTGCCTGGTGACCTATCAGGGTGCCCAAACAAGAGTTAACGAGGGCAGCAATACCTATGACATTCGCTTTGTCGCCACCATCGATACCCTGGAGGCGAAGGAAGTCGGTTTTGTTTTCTCCAAAAGTGAAACCACCCCAACCAGGGAGAATGCCTCCGAAAAAGCAACATCGACAGTATATGAGGAAATAACCGCCTTAGATTTGCCCGTTACGGCAGAAAGTCTGGGAGGAGAGTATATCATTGCGTGTACCGTTATCGGAATTCCGGCAACGGACAGAGAAGTTCCACTCTATGTGAGAGCTTTTTCAACCGTAGGAACAGAAACAAAATATACATCCGTGAGGACAGTCACTGTCAGTGAATTACTTGGTTATTAAGGGAGGATTTTTGTATGAAAAAGGCATATGAAAAACCAGAGATTGAAATTACCATATTTGAAACGGAAGAAATCCTGACGAGTAGCGGCTTATCTAACGGGGGCAGCGGCACCGGCGATGAATTCGGCTGGGGGGAAATTAAATAAGAAGTAGTAACGGCTCATGACAGGGACAGGGGGACAGGTCGAGACCACTGAAAAAACAGGACTTTTTCAGCGGTCTCGACCTGTCCCTCTGTCCCTACTTCCACTCTAGTTTGGCAAAAATTCTATTGGACAACAGCAGCAGAATCCCGATTATCACCATATTGACAATCCCAATGCCTACAAAGGCCAGCAGTATATTGTGGTAAATAACAGCCAGGCCGCCGCCGACTATTCCACCGGGCAGCAGGAGCAGCAGTACCTGCAGCATGAGAAACAATGGATATAAGGCCTTTTGGTCGATGGCACTGGGGAAAAGGATGCGTAATAAATAGTTGGAACACAGGTTTAAAATATAAAAACTAATACCAAAGACAATCATGATGGCAATTACATATACTGGAGCCTTGAGCATGATACCCAAGGGGATATTCAGTGCCGCAATGTTTACCGTCATCCGCAGTACATCGGTCAGGTTGCTGCAGATTATCTTCAGTAAATTGGAACCGGGAATCAGGTAAATATACGGTTTGGACAGTTCACTCTGACCGGAGTTAGCCGCAGAAAAAATAAACAGCATGTATGCAATGACACTGTTTGCCATGTAAAGGGGAGTTATACCACCGTTGTGTTTGGCACTGAAGTAGCCAATGATTAACCCGGCCAGCAAAAAGATAAGCGTCCTAAACCCCAGGTATGGATGCAGGTCGCTGCGGCTGGCCTCAATCTTGCTGCGCCACAAAAAAGTCCAGGGTCCGGTTCCCGCTTTTTTTACAATAACATTTTTATTCTTCAGAAAAGGAAGTGACATGGGCTGAGACTTTTCCATTCCTTTTTTTCGCCGTCTATGCAGACTTCTCTTTTCGGTAGCTTTCAAAGTGTCTTCGTAATAATCATCAGCCGTGTAATATGAAAGGGCAATACAGCAAATCAGAAACAGAATTTGAAGCACCAGCGCAGCTGCACTAAAAGTGCTGTAACCCGTTACGGCTGTCATAAATACGACCTTACTCCAGCCAATCACAGGCAAATAATTGATAAAGGGAGCGTTTAAGCCCTGCAGCACTCCTTGCAGTAAATCCTCGGCAGTGAAAACACGAATTCCCAGATAAGCAATAAAGATAAAGCTTAAAAACAGAATTCCTTGCTGCAGCCACGATTGAATACGATATTTGCTGCCGATTGCAAAAATCAAAAAGTTTAATGGTTTGATGGATAAAACCATGCCAATATAGCCAAGGTAGAGAAAAGGGAGATGATCCGGATTGATCTTGGCCAGGTTTGTAATGGTAGGCATCAAAGCCAAAATAACAATACCGTAAAGGAAAAAATTCACCAGACTCTGTTTTGTCATGCTATAAAGCAGAATCTTTTTGGGCGAAACAGGTGACGGAAACAACAGATGTACATCCCCCATGGAAAAAAAGGTGGAAGATTCTGTTGTGCCGCGGTACAGAAAATATAAAATAAAAACCGCGCTGAATCCAACAAATGCCGCCCCCAGTATTTGTTCGCTAAACTGCATCGGTATGGGCATCGGTTCCCGTTGTTTCAGCAGTACATTAAAGAGAAGAGAGCCTAGCCAAAATAAATAGAAGAAATAAATGATTAGCCGCTTGGGGTTGTGCTTAATCTCTACAAAGTGGTTTTTGATTATCCAGCCGTCCCTTTTAATCAGGAGTTTGAAATCATTCATCCTTTGTCACCTCTAAGAACAGATCCTCCAGGGATACGCTTTCACTGTTTCCCAGTTGCAGCTTCATCTCCTCCATAGTCCTATCCACGATGATCTTACCGTTTTTCATTACCAACACGCGCTGACAGAGGTTTTCAATGCTATCCAGTAAATGTGTACTGACCAAAACAGTTTTCTGCTGTTCACTCAGTTCCTGAAAAATCAATTTGGTTTCCCTGATTGACTTGGGGTCAAGTCCGATCATCGGTTCATCAAATAAGTAAAGGTCTGGTTCAGGCAGCAGGCCGCAGCAAATAGAGACCTTTTGCTTCATGCCTTTGGACAGTTCCTTGGCAAGCTTATCTTTCTTATCCCACAGGTCATAACGCTCAATCAGTCGTTCCGCTTTTTCCTTAAAGTCTGTCACATTGTAGGCGTAACCAATGAACTGCAGGTGCTCCCATACAGTCAGCATATCGTACAACTCGGGCACCTCAGGTATATATGTAAATTTCTTTTTTGCCTCCTGGGTAGTACTGGGATAACCGTCAATATTTATGCTGCCGTCCGTCTTGCGCAACAGACCGGCAATGGTTTTGATGGTAGTGCTTTTACCGGCTCCGTTCGGACCCAAAAGTCCTACAATATCGCCTTGGTTAAGGGTAAAACTAATGTCGTCTACCGCAACAGCACTTTTAAATTTCTTGGTCAAGTGTTCTACTTTTAACATCCGATCACCTCATAACACGTCACTTAGAAGATTGAATACAATTGAAACATCCTAAGTTTATCACAAACTGAGCGATTAGAGCCATTTTAAGTGTCAGCAACACAATTTTGCAGGCTAAAATGAGTTAAATTTATTGCATAGACGTTATTTTTCATATTTCCAATAGATTACCAACTAGAAGATCTTGAATTAGACAATAATATTTGTTATTATACAACTACCGACTAAAGTAATAAAAATTTAATTTCCTGCTTTGTGCGTTCCTTGTTGATTTTTAAACCACAGTGTGTTTTTGGGAGTTGGATCTTAAATTGCAGATGTCAGGCCGTTGCGGACGGAAGGCAGAAACAATTCAGCTGACACCCACCTGCGAGAAGCGGGTATTAAAAACACCAAGTGGACGGCTAAGCGGGTAGGCAAAGAAAAAAATCCTCAGAGAATAGTCTCTGGGGATTTTCTTTTTTTGCACATTTTTAAATTACACAAATAATGAATTTTCCTGCATGTACCAAGATAGAATAAGAAAGGTTAGGTTCTGTTTGGGCAAAAGCATGGTAATTTTTTGTTTAGGGAGGAATTCGATGGCACACAATAGTGAATCAGCAATCAAAGCCGCCCTTTTGGCTAATGGTGTCATTGCGATAATGAAATTAGTTGGTGCGATACTTAGTGGGAGTGCCTCGATGATGGCTGAATTTAAACATTCAGTGGGAGACTGGGCTAACGGTTTTTTTCTTTTAATCGGTATTCGTCAAGCCCAACGCCCGGTGGATGAGCGTTATCAGTTTGGTCATGGCAAAAGGGTATTTTTCTGGAGCTTTGTAGCCAGTTTGGGCATGCTATTTATTGGTGGTGCCCTTTCAATTTACGGTGGTATTCAAAAAATAATGCACCCTGAGCACTTAGGATATATTACGTTAAACTTGATTATCATTGGCATTAGTATTTTATTTGAAATCTATTCATTGACCATGGCAGTTAAGGCGATCATGCATGAGGTGGGTGAAACGACCTCGGGGGCCAGAATGTTCACCAAAGTGATTCCTGCTTTGACGAAAGCCACACCAGCCACCCGTTTTATATTTTTAGAGGACTCGGCTGCGTTAATGGGACTGATCATAGCAGGTACAGCCATTATTCTTTCGGTTGTAACAGGAAATGTTCTGTTTGATGGAATTGCATCCGTTGTGATTGGAGTCATTCTCCTATTGATCGGCTTGGCCACAGCCAGGGAAAATGTTGCGGCAATTTTAGGTGAAGCCGCTGCACCTGAATTAATTCAAGACATGGGCAACTATGTTTTAGCACTGGATGGGGTTAAGGATGTTCATAGCGTTCGATCCATGAGTATTGGCCCTAAAAGTTATTTGGTGGAATTAATCATTGAAGCAAATGAACGAATTTGCCTAGCCCAGTGTGATGAGATTAATCAAAGGGTGGCATCGTCAGTAAAGGAACAATATAAAGAGTTTAGCCACGTTCTTATAAGTATCATAAGTGATAATAAAATAAGAAATTGGCAAATTGATACACAGTGTCAGAGTCCTTCCCTTATGCCACAAGTGGCACCTAGTAAAGAATAAATTTTTTGACAAAAGCTTAGGCGTCTCAGTAGGCCATGGTGTCAGTGCTGACACAGCTAAAATTCCGGGAGGTTCAAATGAGAAAAAGAAAAGTTGATCGGGCGGTAGTTGCTATAACCAGAGACCCATTGGAGGGACAGGCTGTTTGCCGTGCCATTGAAATGTTGCCAGTACAAGAAATTTTTAAAACCGGCGATACCGTGGTTATAACACCCAATTGGGTTAATACCAGACCACCTGAAACGGGTACAGTAGTGGGTCCGGAAACCCTGAGGGAGTTGATTAAGTTTATTAAAAAGCAGAAGCCGGGAAGAATTGTCGTGGCCTGTGGCTCTGGTGGGGATCCCACGCCCAAGGTTATGGAACAAACGGGCTATCTACATATTTTACAACAAGAGCAGGTGGAATTTGTGGATACCAACTATGGTCCATATATAGACCTGGCATTAAATCATTCCTATCCACCCGCCACACCGATTAATAAGTTGATAACGGAGGCGGATGTGTTAATCTCCTTCACCCAAATAAAGTATCATGAAGAGGCAACTGTTTCCTTGGGTGTAAAGAACATCGCCTTGTCCTGGCCACCGGCTGAAATTCATGGTTGGCCCAAGGCACAAAGAGGTATTCATGAACGTCTGCACGGTTTTATTGCTGCTATGGCAGAGAAAATACCCATCGACCTGACTATTTTAAGTGGTAATAAAGGAATGATTGGTACAGGTCCTTCCAAGGGTAAACCTGTTAATTCAGACATCGTAATTGCTGGTACAGATCCTGTGGCCACGGATGTGGTGGGTGCCAGATTACTGGGCTTCATGCCCCAGGCTGTTCAGTACCTGTACGAATTAGCTCTCAGGGGAGTGGGTGAAGGTGACCTGAAAAAGGTCGAACTAAAAGGTGTTCCCTTATATGAGGCCGAAGAAGTTTTTAGTCTAGCCGCCTACGGCCATGCTGTGGTGGTTGATCAGGGCCGACTAAAGCCTTTTCAATTAATATAACTAAAAAAATTAACACTGATAGCTCTCCTCTTTGGGGGAATAATAGCAGTAAGCTTATCCCGAAGGAGATGAGAAAATGTCAAGATTTCAAGACAAGGAACTGCAGAAAGATATACAGTCAATCATTGACAGAACCAATGGTCTAAAGGATTATGGGATTAAAGTACAAGTCCAAAAGGGGGAAGTCCACCTAATGGGTCTGGTGGATACCCTGCATGAAAGAAGACAATTACATGAATTGGTATCCAGGGTTTCTGGTATTAAAAGTATTGAAAATGGTGTTACCATAAGCACGGATGGCCAGATTAATGACGGTGAAGTAACTGCTGAGGTTTATGAAGAGTTAGAGAATAACGGTGTCAATTTAAAGAATATCGGAGCAGAAAGTATCGGAGGCATTGTTTACCTGCGTGGGCGTGCCGAAAGTGAAGAGGAAATAAACAATGCCATTGAAGCTGCCACCAGGGCCAGGGGTGTGCGGGATGTGATGGTTCAGGTTGAGAGGAAGGTCGGTTTTAGAGAGAAGGACGTTGCAGAGATGACCTTAAAGGAAATATTCCATAGTCAGGTTAACAATGACAGCGAAGAGGAAAATAATAAAGATGGGTTAAGCTAAAATTTTGCACAAAAGGAACCCCCTAGGGGGTTCCTTTATTAACACTATCAAAGTATAAAATTTATAATGATGATGCAAGACTCCCGTGCCCTTTAGGGCATGGCGTAAGCCACGTTTTTCTAATGTAGTACCAAATTTGGTTTTACCAGGTCATAGGGCCATTGAAGAATGCCACCTTTTAAATTGTACACCTTTAGAAAACCATGAATAACGAATAGCTCCGCTGCAGCAGCACTACGACGGCCAGAACGACAATAGACCACGATCAATTGATCCTTTGACAATTCGCTTAAACGGTTATCCAATTGTCCCAACGGAATATTGATAGAGTTGCTGATATAACCCTCCTCAAACTCATAAGGTTCCCTGACGTCAATAAGCAAAATGTCCCCCGAAGTAATGAATCCTCTTAATTCCTTTGAGGAAATATCTTGAAAGGTAACTTCTTTTTGGACGACAGAACTTTTTATTTGTTGCTGTTCGTTATTTTGAATTTCGTTCATACTGCAACCAGATAGTATAATCAAAATAATAGAACATAAGAGCAGCCAACTAATTTTTTTCACTTAAGTCACCTCGTTATTATACTAGCTTAATAAGTAAAAATTGAAAAGCCCCCGCGGTGGGGGCATAAACGAGCACGATCATAGGTGCAAGCCAAGTTTTTCTAATCACGGTTAATATTGTGTTTCATATCTCTAACGCCTGTTTTGTGATGCATACCCATTTTAACACTTTTTTGAGTACCATGCTGATGGACGCTGTTTAACTGTGCTTTTTGAGATTTTATTTCACGGGGCTGTGTATGGCCTACTGGTCGGTGCAGATAATATTCAATTTCCGGTAATTCATATTTTACACCCTTTTTGTATTCGTCAATGATGGACAAGTTATCACCTCCTATGGCATTTATTTTGCCCAATTATGAAGGTCTAATGTTGTTATTTTTTTTGTTGGCTAGGTTCGACGGAAATGCTAAGATTAGTTTATTAAACGGTATAAGGTGAAAAATTTATGATTAGCAAATTCAAAAATCAATTGATGGTTTTAATCGCCCTATTATTGTTGCTGCCAGTGCTTATTATTGGCGCGATGCTTTACATGGTAAACCATACGATGCCAGTGGTTTTAGATGAGCAAAGGGAAACCTTGACCATGGCAGTGGAGGAACTTAGCCAAAAGGTGCCACAAAATATTTCGCAATTAATCAAGAAACAAGAATCCCTTAAGAAGAATCGTATTGAACAGATTAAAAGCCTCAATAGGGAATTAGCCGGTGCTGTCATGAAGGTGTTTCAAAGATACCAAGGTATTGAGTTAGGTTATTATTCGCCTGAAATAAAAGCAGTCCTGGTGCAGATGGGTCAGGATAGTCACTTGCCCTATATGGATTTCAAAGACCTTTTTTTAGATGTTTCTGAAGAGACACAATGGTCAGAGCAGGCCCAATGGAAGGATGCCTTTGATCAAGTTGTTTTTACGAAAGAACCTTTGGAAGTAGTAATGGGTTCTGTTGGTCACCAAAAACTAGTCATATTTCGGCCACTTCTAGAGAATGGGAAAGTTGTAGCAGTAATTTGGGCCGGAGAAAGATTGGGTGGGATCAACCGGGAAATTCTACAAGCGGAGAGTTTTGCCTATACGGTAATCTTTTTTGGCTTTATGTTAGGATTATGCAGTACTTTTTTCCTTTTGAAAAATTATTTAGATACAGTGGCGAATATAAAAAGCGGTTTGCAAAGAATGCAGCATGATCTTACCTATGTTATTCCACCTACCATGGGTGAATTAGGTGAAATATCCAAGGCGATCAATGATTTGGCGGCGCGATTAGTTCGCGCTCAGAACTACAATGAAATCATATTGGCCAGTATTAATGCGGGAATTGTGGCCGTCAATATGGAAGGTAGAATCGTTAGTGTAAACGCCACGGCTCGCATCATATTCCAGCTTTCGGAAGATGTTTTAGATAAGCACTTTTCGGAGATTTTTCCTAAAAACAATGAAATTATTGACCTGTTTAATATTTGTTTATTGGGTCAGGAAAGTAAAGAAATTAAAACTAAGTTTTTAGGAGGACAGGAATTGCAATTAATGGCTAATACATCTGTGTTGTATGATGCCCACCATAAAGTAGTGGGAGCCGTTTTGAGTTGCCGTGATGTTACTGCACGGATGCGGATGGAAGAACAAATGAGAAGGCAGGAACGCTTAGCTTCTCTGGGGAAATTAGTGACTGGTGTAGCCCATGAAATTAAAAATCCTTTGACCTCGATTAGTGGCTATATTCAATTCTGGCTCAAAAGTAAATCCCCCACTGTAAAGTCGCTCAATACCATTTATCGAGAGGTAAGGAGGCTGGATTCGATTGTCAATAAATTGCTCTTTTTTGCCAGACCCACACATTCTTTGCAAAAAGTGCTTTCCATTAATCAATTAATGAGTAGAGTTCTAAACTTTTTTGAAGAGACTCACTCAGAAAAAATCCGCATTCTTTTTCATGCCCAGGATGATATACCCAATGTTTATATCGATCCGGATCAAGTTGAACAGGTACTAATGAATATCATCTATAATGGTGTTCAGGCTATGCCCGAAGGCGGCGAGATAGAGGTTCATACTGGTTTTAGCGCAGTGGATAAGATGGTTTATGTTGATATTCAAGATAACGGGTGCGGCATATCGGAAGAATTATTGGAGAAGGTATTTGACCCCTTCTTTTCCACCCGGGCCAAGGGTACAGGCCTGGGACTAACCATAGCGGATGAAATTATTAGAGCCCAAGGAGGAAAAATTGAGATTAAAAGTCAGGTGGGAGTTGGTACCAGCGTTCATATTCTATTACCGATAGAATCCGATCATTTTACCAAGGACTCCAAGGAGGGATAAAGAATGTCGTTAAAGAGAGTGCTGGTGGTAGATGATGAAGACAGCGTAAGGCAGTTTCTTTTTGATGTACTTACGGACGAAAAATATTTAGTAGATACGGCTATCGATGGACTGCAATGTCAGGAGAGGTTACTGCAGTTTAAACCAGATGTTCTTATTACGGACATTCGTATGCCTGAAAAGGATGGCTTTGCTTTGCTTGAATATATCAAATCATCCGGTCTAAATACGCCGGTTATTTTAATGACTGCCTTTGGTACCACCGATGTAGCCATAAAAGCAATGAAACTGGGTGCCTTTGATTATATTGTTAAACCCTTTGATTTGGATGAATTTCTAGGACTGGTCCAAAGGGCTGTGGCCCAATCCGGTACGGTTGCTTCCTTTCCTCAAACCGTAGAACAGGTAGAAACAAATGGTGTTAATATAATAGGAAATTCCCCTGGCATGAGGCAGGTATACAAAGATATTGGCAGAGTTGCAGATAGTAATGTCACCGTTTTAATTCAAGGTGAGAGTGGTACGGGTAAAGAATTGGTAGCCAGGTCGGTTCATTATAATAGCTCCCGCAGAAATAAACCCTTTATAAAAATAAATTGTGCGAATCTACCGGATAGTCTATTAGAAAGCGAATTATTTGGTTATGAAAAGGGTGCTTTTACCGGTGCTAGCTCCGATAAGGTAGGTAAATTTGAGCTGGCCCACGAAGGAACTGTTTTTTTTGATGAAATAGGGGAAATTAGCCTTTCTACCCAAGCCAAACTTCTCCGAGCCATTCAAGAAAAAGAATTTGATCGGGTGGGTGGTACAAAGACCATCAAGGTAGATGTGCGAATTGTTGCCGCTACAAATCGAAAACTAAAACAAAGTGTCATGGAAGGAGAGTTCCGGGAAGATCTGTTTTTTCGACTAAATGTGGTAAACATTGAAATACCTCCTTTACGTGAAAGAAAAGAAGATATTTTGCCCCTAGTGGCCTACTTCCTGGCCAAATATAATAAAGAGTTTAATAAAGATATTAAGGGTTTTTCCAATGAAACAATCGAATTATTAAAAAATTATGATTGGCCAGGCAATGTTCGGGAATTGGAGAATCTGATTGAACGTTCGATTGTCATGGCCAGGGGGACCATCATCGTACCAGAGGATATTCAATTAGGAGCCCCTGAGAAAAAAATACCCACGGACAAGGTATATATTAATGATTTGAATTTACCACTGAAACAAATCGTGGCGGATGTTGAACGGAAAATTATTATTAAGACATTAGGGGAAAATAATTGGTGCCGTACCACCGCGGCCAAAGCCTTAGGAATTAATAGAAGGTCCCTTTATGCCAAGATGAAGGAACTGGAAATTGAATAGGTGGGTAAATATTGCTCACCTTGGGTGAAATTGACCCAAATTTGTCACCACAATAATAAAATAAAAAGACAAAGAAACGGCTTAATTGAGCCGTTTCTTTGTCTTTTACAGGCTTTGGGTTTGCAATAACGTGCGCAAGCAATGTGGCATGGTATTTGCTACTATATATGATTTAAAAAGATTGTTTTATGGGAGGCTCGGAAAAATGGAAAGTATTTTATTTTCAGGGTCACTATTATTTATGGTTATTGGTATACTCGGAGGCGTGCTTTTCCCTCTCTTGGGGAAGGCAAGTATATACATGATTGTGCCACTTTTAGTGTTTATAACTGGGTTACCGCCGGAAATGGCGATACCCATTGGTTTAGCACATTTTGCTGCACTGATTATCCCGGCCGTAGTTGGACATTGGCAGACAGGGAACATCGATTATAAGTTGTTATTTTTACTCGTTATAGGATTATTCGCCGGACTCATTTTTTTCGGTGGGATGGGTGATCTTAGCCCACTGGTTTTACTGCCTTATCTAGTTTTATTGATAGCTGCGGTAATTTACAAGATTCGTCCCTTTGCTTTGCTGCCAAAACCAAATAATAGGCAGAGAAAAATAGTTATGAAAATGATTGGCCGGATGCCTGGGAAGATGTATTTATCAGTTAGTGGAATCAACGTATCCTTCTTAGTACCCCTATTTTTAGGAATATTATTAGCCTTTACAGGTAAAATTTTTGGACCCATTGCAGCGATCATCGTTTGTCCCATATTAATTATTTGCCTTGATATTCCTGTGATGGTGGCAGTGGCAACTTCCATGCTGTTTAATTTTATTGGCATGCTGTCAATTGCTATGTGGCACGACTTTTTAGCGATACCCTTAAATCTACAGATTCTATTATGGATGTTTCTGGGTTCAGCCGTCACCATGTTGGCATTATCCACGGTTGTTAAAAAGAAACTTTATCCCATTCCCGTGGCAGCTTTGTTGGTTGCAATTACCTCCTTTACCTTATGGGCCATAATGATAAGCAATCCCATTCAGAGTGCTTTCATGCATCAAATCATCCTTCCACTAAAACTTCTTGGCTGGTTTGGGGGTGTTCAAGGATGAGAATATTTACCCTATTGTTGTTAGCCATCATGCTTTTTCCTGGTCCCGTACTGGCCGCCAATATTTCCTGTGAGCTTTCCCAATATCAGTGTGAAGTTGGTTTGGACCCAACGAAACAAAAAGTTGTGGTCTCTGGGGAGGTACCAAAGGATGCACCCGTCATCATTCAATTGCAGGGACCGGATCGACCGGTTTTAGTAAGCCTCTTAAAGAACTCATCCTTGGTAAATTTTAATGAGGCAGAGGTTCAAGGCATTCCAGGCTATTATCAGGTTCTAACATCGGATATTAACAGTATAACAGATGAAAAACTTGCCCATCAGTTAGGGATAATTGCCGATTACCCACAGTTAAAAACAGATGCCTGGGTTAGGATGCGGCAGGATCTCCCAGAGGCTTACAACAAGCACCAACAGGATTACATTAAACTGGCCATCGAGAAAAAGGAAGATAATCGCCTATATGGCATAAGGCAGGGAGTTGTCCAGAAAGAAGGCGGTAAATATAAGGTGGAGATTCCGTTAATTGAAGGAATGCCTCTGGGATCCATCAAGGTTACAGCCATGACCTTGGTCAATAATCAAATCCTAGCAGCAACTCCCCAGACATTAGATATTAAACCGGCTTCATTTTTATCGATGGGCTCCCAGGATGCTTCCATTTCGGCAATTCTTGTCATAACGCTGTTTATGATACCAATTATCCTTTTGACTGTGGCTCAAATACTTGAATTTATTGAGAACCAAAGGGAAAAAGAAAGACGAGCAGAGCTAAAAACAAATTTAGAATAGTAAAGTAATAATAAAAGCCGCATTGCAAGTAGGTGCAATGCGGCTTTTTTATCTAGTCAGACCAAATTTTTTAGCAGCTTCGGCCAAGCCATCCCTGTGATCAGGGTGGGCAATGGAGATCAGAGCTTCTGCCCTCTGTCGATAGGTTTTTCCTTTAAGTCTAGCAATACCGTATTCAGTGACAACATAATCTACATCATTTTTGCTAAGGCTTACCACCGAACCACTTTCTAAGGCTGGTACGATTTTTGTTCTGCCTTTATGGGTGGAATGAAGAATGACAATACTTTTGCCATGAAGCGCGTTCAAGGCACCCCTCGCAAAATCAACCTGTTCCCCGGTGCCTGAATATAATTTGGGACCAATGGGCTCTGATGCACACTGACCTAAGAGATCAATTTCATCAACACTATTGATGGCTATCATATTATTATTCTTAGCAATGACCATAGGGTCATTGGTGTAAGAGACAGCGTGCATTTCAAACAAGGGATTGTTATTGATAAAATCATAAAGCCGCTTTGTACCCACAGCGGAGCTGCAAATAATTTTACCCTGGTGAAGGTTTTTCCTGCGGTTGGTTATGGCACCACACTCTACTAAGTCAACGATGGAATCTGTAATAAAGTGACTATGGATACCAAGTCCTTTTTTTACACTTAGACACTGGGCCACGGAATTGGCCAAAGAACCTAAACCCAGTTGGATAGTTGAACCATCTTCTACAATTTCACACACATAATCCCCGATTTTATTATCAATTTTACTTTGTACAGGTTTTGATACTTCCAATAGAGGTGAGTTGTCCTCAACGATCATATCAGCCTGGGAAATATGAATAAAACTGTAACCCATTGTCCGGGGCATGTTTGGGTTTACCACTAGAATTACCTTTTTAGCACAGCCAGCCGCAGCAATTGTGTAGTCAACAGATACACCAAAACTGAAATAGCCATGTTCGTCCATGGGGGAGACAGTACCCATAAACACGTCTACTTCCATTTCTCTGATAAATTGCGGATATTCGAATAAATATCCGGGCATAACGCCAGCCCGGCCTTCCTTAACACCTCTTTTAACGATACTGCTTGTTAGCCAAGATACATGGCGGAAATGTTTCTCCATCCCAGGTTTAAGATAACTTGCTTCCCTTAAAGGCAGCATTTGGTGAATTCTGACATCTTTTAACTCACCTTTTCTGTTTGCCAGAGTTTCCATTAACAATTCTGGTTCAGCAGCACCGGGAGGAACAACGATATTATCCCCGGAGGAAATAATAGCTACCGCCTTTTCTGCAGAAACCAATTTATCATGATACATTTTGGCCAACTGTTCAGAGTCTTCAAATAATGGACCTGCCTTAAACCAGACCAAGAACGTTCACCCCCAAAACATCCAAACTTAAGTGAATTATATCACGCTTATATCACAATTAAAAGAAATATATTGTCAAAGTACAACGGGGTTTTTAAAAAATATCCAAAAGTTATTTGATAATATTCCTTTTGTAAATACTTGGATTACCTTTAAAAACCAAAGAAAATCTTGAAAATATTAGCTAGTTATGCTAGGATGACGCTGAAAAACAAAATCTAAAATCTTTAAAAAACAAGTGAAGAATGTCACAATGTTGTCACTACAATTAGTTAAAAATACGGTTGATTATCTTGGTTATTTCAAAAAGGTTTGTCACTACTTTCCCGGGGCAGGTGATTATTATCATTGATGCTTTGAATGAGTATATTGTTGCTATCTACCAACTTCATAAAGCTCAATACGGATTAATTGTGGTCACCCTAATGGCCGTGGTTGGTGTTTCCGTCGGGCTATTCACGGAAATAATTCTTCGGTTATTTGGCATTAAGGGAGAGTAGGAAATGAGGGGGATGACTTGCTACATTTACCCATAGCGAATGCAGATGTCAGTGGTTGGGCTTTGCTTTTCATAGGTTTTTTCGTTGGTGTATTGGGGGGATTTTTTGGTATAGGGGGGGCTTTTATTGTAACCCCCGCCCTAAATATATTTGGTTTTCCCATGGCCTTTGCCATTGGCACGGATATAGCCCATATTTTTGGTAAATCAATTGTTGCTACCTTTAAACATTCATTGCTGAGGCATGTGGATTTTAAGTTGGGTTTAATCATGGGTTTGCTTGGTATGTATGGCGTTTCTGTAGGGAAACAATCTATTTTATATTTGGAAAAGCTTGGTCAAGCGGGGCCTATTGTTAGAATGATTTACATTTTTCTCCTTTTTGCCTTGGGCTTCTTTATGATCCGGGAATATTATTTTTATACCAGGCTGAACGAAAGACAGCAACTGGAGGCCGAAGCAGCAAGGAGCCAACTTTCTAAGTGGATACGAAAAATTCGAGTTGGACCATTTATTAGTTTCCCTACATCCAACGTATCTGCCATATCCATTTGGGTAATTGTTTTTTTGAGTGTAACCACAGGGTTTCTTTCCGGTTTCTTAGGGGTTGGCGGGGGGTTTGTTAGGGTCCCGGTACTTATTTATTTTCTGGGACTACCGACAGTAATGGCAGTTGGTACGGATTTGTTTGCTATATTAATCACGAATTCCTGGGGAGCTTATATCTATGCTTTAGCAGGTAAGGTAGAAATTATCGGGGCTATGGTTATGGTAATCGGCGCAGCAGTGGGAGCCCAGATTGGTTCCGTTGCCACCGCATATATTAAGGGTATGAAAATAAGACTATATTTTGGCATAACCCTCATACTTTCTGGAACCGCTGTTTTCTTTAAACAACTGTTGTTACCTGTCTTGGCCGTTTATCTTATGCTAAGCACGGCAGCTATACTGAGTGGTATCATAATTTTTATGTTAGTGAAAGAGGTGCGGCAACAAAATAAAGTTGCCAAAGGACAGCAGAAAGTAGTTGGTCCTGAGCCGTGAAGTGGTCGTTAGCTATTCGCCATGCTGGAAAGCTCCTTCACGATCGCTCAAGGTGACAAAGGGATGATGGTAATCCATACTAAAAGCAAAAAGCAACCGCCCTGCACACCAGGCGGTTGCTTTTCTAGCTAATTACTTTTTTCATTACTCATATTGACAGTTTCCAGCACATAAAACATCAGGCTTAAAAACATGCCCACCACTGTGGCCAGACCCATGCCTGTTAGACTGACAGCACCCATTTGTATCTGTGCACCACTTACGCCGATGATAAGCACGACGGAGGTTAAAATTAGATTGGATGCTTTGCTGTAATCAACCTTTGCTTCCACCAGCATCCGAATACCGGATGCGGCAATAACACCAAAGAGCAGTAAAGATACACCACCCATAACCGGAGCAGGAATGCTTTGTATGGCTGCGGCAAGCTTTCCGACAAAGGAGAGAATAATGGCTAAAATTGCAGCGCCGCCGATAACCCAGGTGCTATAAACCTTCGTTAGGGCCAAAACACCAATGTTTTCACCGTAGGTTGTGTTGGGTGTGGAACCAAAGAAGCCAGAAAACATAGTAGAGATACCGTTACCTAGCAAAGAACGATGCAGACCAGGATCCTTAGCTAAATCACGGCCAACAATGTTGCTGGTTACAAAAAGGTGACCAATATGTTCAACAATAACCACCAAGGCTGCGGGAATAATAATCATAATGGCATTAATATTAAAGGTAGGGCTGTAGAAGGTAGGCATAGCAAACCAACTGGCCTGAGCAATGGCCTCCGTATTTACCAGGCCCATAAAGGCAGAGAGGATATAACCGGAAATAATACCCACCAAGATCGGAATGATGGCCAGAAAACCACGAAATACTACATTGCCTAAAATAGTGACTCCCAGTGTAAACAAGGATACCGTAATTATCTTTGGGTCAGCAACATAGTTGGCAGGGTCCGCAGAGGCAAGCCCGGCCATCTGGGCAGCAACAGGAGCTAATTCAAGACCAATTACAGCTACGATGGCACCCATGGCGGCAGGTGGGAAAACCACATCAATCCATTTTGTACCGACGGCCCCGACCAAAAGTGAAACAGCGCAGAAAATAAAGCCGACAACGATAAAACCACCCAAAGCGGTGCTATAGTCATATTTGCTTAGCACTGCAAATACAGGGGATATGAAGGCAAAGCTGGAACCTAAATAGGCTGGAATACGACCCTTACAAAGAAAAAGGTAAAATAGCGTTCCAATACCATTAAAGAGTAGAATGGTGGCAGGGTTTACCTGGAACAAGATTGGTACCAGTACTGTCGCCCCAAACATCGCAAATAAATGCTGTAGACTTAGGGGTAAGGTTTGGAGCAAGGGGAGTCTTGCTTCTACTTGGATCTCACGTTTTACCATTATTTTTCCTCCTTGTTTTTGCCCTTAAAAAATAAATTAGCTCCTTACAGAGAACTGTAAGAAGCTAAATAACGATAAGAATATAAATATCCTGTTAGCTACCTTATTAGTCTCTCTGTACTAATTTAAAGGTGTTAAATTTTGGAAAGTTATTTTGTCACTAGAGTAAGTATAACCTGTCCCCGGCATCTCCGCAACCCGGGGAAATGTAACCAATATTGGTAAGGACTGGATCGATAACCCCTGCTACGACATGAACCCTAGGATATTTCTGTGAAATTTGCTCTAAACCTGGTTTGACAGCGAAGGCACAAATTACTTTAATAATGGAGGTGTTGGCTCCAAATTCTTCTAACACTTCAAGGGCCTTGACACAGCTGTTGCCAGTGGCCAACATCGGGTCTAAAACTAAGATTTGTTTAAAATCCTCTAAACTTTTTGGTAAGCTGTTAACATAGAGCTTTGCCTGGAGAGTATCGTGATCCCTCGACATACCAATATGGGCGACTTTCGCCTTGGGTAAGTAGGTAAGGAAGCTTTCCACCAATCCCAGACCCGCACGAAGAATGGGGACTAACAATATTTTTTCATCCTCTAAAGCGAATACAGTGGTTTCAACTTCCATGGGCGTGGTTACTTTGATTTCCTTGGTGGGAGAATCTTTCGTGGCCTCAATGGCCAGTAGGCCGCCTAATCGCGTCATCGCTGTGCGGAAAATTGTGATATCACTTTCTTTATTTCTGATCAATTGAAGCTGTTCATCTGCCAGTGGATGGCGAAGGACCGTTACGGTGCCCATACTTAACACTGCCTCCTTAGTATTCCGGCAGTACCGCATTTAGTAAGACTAAGATAGTATGCCAGATCAATTTCCAAATACCCATGATTCGCCAAAAAATAACAAATTCCTTTTTTGTAAGCAATTTATTTTTTTATTTTAAAAGATTCCCATGCTGTTAACGGCACCATCAAAGAATGAAAATTCAATGTCAGCCTGAGCGACAGCGAAGGATCTGGAACGAGTGCCTTTAGGGTATTAACAGGCGGGAATTTCCCGCCTGTTAATACTTAGGTAAGTTCGAGAGGTTCTTCACCTAGTAAGTGGTTCCATTTGTTGGGCAAGAATCCTACTACGGTATGTCCATTCGCTATCAGAGTAGGAGTGTCCAGGCCACCGGTTTTTTTGATCAGTTCGCCACGGGCACCGTGATCCTGTGTGTTTTTTTCTACGTATTGAATTCCCTTAGTTTCCAGGTAATCCCTAGCCTCATCACAGCCAGTTTTATTCCAAGGCGATACAAAAAGTGTTACCTGATAGTCACCCATTTTAAATACCTCCTTTGAATCTAGTTTACCCACAAAAAAGGAAAAACTTCATAGGCAAATAGGGCCATAGTCCTATAGAAAAATAGAAAATTTTTCCGCATAATAAAAATAAAGTCTATCTGTGTAATTTCCGGTTATAAAGTATGTCGATACCGAAAGGAGAGTTTAGGGTGTCTAAGTCATTTTTAGACAAGTTTCTAAATTTTATTGGATTTGAAGAAGTAGAAGATAGCGAAAAGGCACCTGAACTGTCTTCAACTAAGGAAATGAAACCTACCATTCAAAGTGCTAATAAAAGTACTCGCACAGAATTAACAGCGGTTGCTTCGTCACGAAATACACAAATTATCTCCACACAACCCCGCAAATTTACAGAGGTACAAGTTGTGGCAGATCATTTAAAAAATGGCCAACCCGTAATTATAAACCTTTCGCAAGTTCACCCTGAGGAGGCACAGCGTATTTTGGATTATGCCAGTGGGGTATGCTCTGCTTTAAATGGATCTGCAAAGAAAGTAAATGGTGAAATTTTCCTCTTTGTGCCTAGTGGGGTAGACATCGTTGGGGCGGGTGATTTGAGGACCTTCACAGAGAATGTGGAACCATTGGAGGAAAAAGTCACATCCCGGTGGTTTAATAAATCTGAATCTGCTTAAATAGCAAAGGGCCGGAAGGGTATTAACCCCACCGGCCCTTATTGTTTTCTTTTACTGGCCACAAATTTTTAGGATCAAAGTTATGCAGAGAGGTTAAAAATTTTTGACGAATATCCGGGTATTGTTGGGAAAGACTGTTTATAAGATTTTTAACCTCTTCCCGTTTGGTATGCTTATTGGCAGGGCAGGGGTTATGAATAACAGGAATACTCTCCATTAATAACAATTCTTTTATCTGATTTTCTGTGATGTACACAAAGGGTCTAATTACAGTAAGATCCGTACGATCAAGATATGTCTTAGGAGAAAAGGTTTTTATGTTTCCATTAAAAAGCAGACTCATAAAATAGGTTTCAATCACATCATCAAGGTGATGGGCTAAAGCCACCTTGTTAAAGCCCAGATCTTTGGTTGCGTTATGAAGGGCACCCCTGCGTAGATTGGCACATAGGGAGCAAGGGTTCGTTTCTTTCCGAATATCAAATAATATTGTGCCTATATCGGTATGCTTAATTGTTAGGGGGATGTTTAAACCATTGCAAAACTCTTTCATTGGCTGTAAATCTGCCCCCAACCCCATATCCAAATGAACAGCATGAAGTTCAAAGGGAACCTTTTTTAAATATCTACGTTGATAAAGACGAAGGGCATATAAAAGGGAGTGACTGTCTTTTCCCCCAGAGACGCCTACAACCACCTTATCGCCTGACTCAATTAAGTTAAAGTGAGTGATTGCCCGGGTGACCTGAACCAACATTGCCTTTTGTAAGTTTTTACTCATCAGACCTTTCACCTTTTCTAGTATTAGTTTTAAAAAAATAAGATTTTTACACTTGTATAGTATAACTGTGTTTAGGCCAAATTAGCAAGAAGGGGGGGTAAGACATGGCTAAATATATGAGTGATGCCCTGAAGTATGAGCTGGCCCAGGAAATGGGTGCAGCGAGCCGTATCCAAGGCAATGACTATGGTAACCTTACCTCAAGAGAGTGTGGTAACTTTGTTAAGCTGGCGATACAGAGGGCCGAACAAAACATGTTGTAACTTCCCTCGGACTGGTTCACGATTCGTGAACCAGTTTTTTGTTTTGGGGTCAGGTTTGAGCTATTCCCCGAAAACAAGTCAAAAGGTCGAGTCTGCCCCCAATTAACCACACTTGTACCATATGATACAAGTAAATTAATTCTAATTTTCTTTGTTTTTTCGCTAACAATAACATGTGTGTATGATCTTTTAAAAATAATAGTAAAAATATACAAAAAATAATAATATAAAACTTACTAATGGTATTTGAATTACGCTATTGTTATGATAAACTGAAATTAGATGATAGAATAATCGAAAAACATTCATGGAATGGAGGTGTTGCATGAGACAATTTCCACAACCAAAGCAATTTACTTGATCCGTGGATTGTTGGAAGGAGGTTAGTTAGCTAATGAATGAACAAGATGGTTTAAT
This sequence comes from Desulfotomaculum sp., assembly GCF_982386235.1. Lineage (NCBI taxonomy): Bacteria > Bacillati > Bacillota > Clostridia > Eubacteriales > Desulfotomaculaceae > Desulfotomaculum > Desulfotomaculum sp. The sequence goes on from NZ_CEVWQM010000015.1 coordinate 20,440, forward strand.
TAATGAAATGATTGGTTCGGTAATGGTAGTAGGTGGGGGCATATCAGGGATGCAATCTGCCCTTGATCTTGCTGAATCTGGGTTTAAAGTCTATTTGTTAGAGGAAAAACCTGCTATTGGTGGTACCATGGCTCGCCTGGATAAAACCTTTCCCACCAACGATTGCGCAATGTGTATCATGTCTCCTAAATTAGTTGATACGGGACGACATAAGAACATTCAAATTATCACTGGTGCGAAGATTACCAAGGTTGACGGCAAAGCGGGAAATTTTAAGGTTAAGGTACATCAAAAGGCCCGCTATATCGATACGACAAAATGTACCGGCTGTGGTGATTGTGCTAAAGTCTGCCCAGTTGAACTACCAAACCAGTTTAATGGTAATATAGATACTCGAAAGGCCACATATAAACTTTATGCTCAGGCTACTCCCAATGCCTTTGCCATTGAAAAGAAGGGAACTGCGCCTTGTAAGGCTGCCTGCCCCGCAGGTGTAAATGTTCAAGGTTATGTGCAATTAGTAAAGTCCGGTAAGCCTGTGGATGCCTGGCGCATGATTTATCAAGATATGCCCTTTCCCGCAGTTCTAGGCAGAGTTTGTGCTCACCCCTGTCAAAGTGCCTGTAATCGATCAAAGATCGACGATGCGGTTCAAATTAAAAATCTAAAGCGTTATGCTGCAGATATGGCCTACTCGAATATGGCAGAGCTGCCTTTGCCGGAACAAGCTGCTCCGCTTAATCAAAAGGTAGCAGTCATCGGTGCTGGTCCTGCCGGTTTATCCTGTGCCAATTTCCTAGCCCGTCAGGGCTATCAAGTTACCGTTTTCGAGGCGTTGCCTGTTACCGGCGGCATGATGCGTGTGGGGATTCCGGAATATCGGCTGCCCAAAAAGTGGGTTGATTTAGAAGTAGACCTGGTACAAAGAATGGGTGTGGAAATTAAACTTAACACAGCCCTGGGAAAAGACATTTTCATTGATGAGCTTTTTCAACAAGGCTATGGGGCTATCTTTTTAGGGGTAGGTGCCCAGAAGGGTCTTAATCTAAATGTTCCTGGCAGTGATTTGGACGGTGTGATCACCGCAATAGAGATGCTGCGAAAAGTTGGTTTGGGTGAGACAGTTACCCTAGGCCAGAAACTTGCCGTTATTGGTGGCGGTAACGTGGCTATGGATGCTGCTCGGGTAGCCCGACGTTTGGGTGCAGAAGTGCATGTGTTTAGTTTAGAAGCCGAGGGAGAGTTGCCGGCTGATGCTGAAGAAATACAAGAAGCCATCGAGGAAGGAATTTATTTTCATTATGCCCAGAGTGTCAAGGAAATCCAAGGGGATAATGGAAGAGTCAAGGGTTTCGTAACGGCTAACGTGATCAGCCTCTTTGATGCTGCAGGACGTTTTGCTCCCCAGTGCGGCGAAGTATTCACCCAATGGGATGACTTTGCTGGTGTTATGGTTGCCATTGGTCAAACGGTTGATTTATCCTTTGCGGCAGACAAACCTCTGGCTAACGAAAAGGGTAACCGCCTCATGGCTGACCCTGAAACCCTGGCCACCCATGTACCAGGAATATTTGCCGGCGGTGATGCCTTTACGGGTCCTAGGTTATTAATTGATGCAGTGGGGGCAGGCAAAAGAGCGGCGGAAAGTATCCATCGCTACCTACAGGGTGAGGATTTAAAGCTGGGGCGTACCTTTAAGATCCCGGAAGAAGAAATAACCCCTCTGCGCCAGCAAAAAAATGAAATTGAAATTGAAACAGCAGTGGCCCAAAGATACACGGATCCGAATATCAGAAAAGATAATTTTTCGGAAGTAGCATTGGGCTATGATGAGACACAGGCTAAGGTTGAAGCTGAACGCTGTTTGAACTGTGCCGTTTGTTCAGAATGTATGCAGTGTGTGGAAGCTTGCTTGCCCAAGGCAATTAACCATGAGATGCAAGACCAAGAATTAGAGTTTTCAGTTGGGGCACTTATTCTAAATCCGGGCTTTAAGCCCTATGACCCCACGGATCTAAGACTATACGGTTATGGCAAATACCCCAATGTAGTTACCAGTATTCAATTTGAAAGAATTTTGTCGGCCAGTGGCCCCTTTGCCGGTCACATGATTCGACCATCCGACCATAAAGAACCCACTAAAATTGCCTGGATTCAGTGTGTAGGTTCCCGCAATGAAAGAACAGGCAAGGGTTATTGTTCTTCTGTATGCTGTATGTATGGTATTAAGCAGGCCATGATTGCCAAGGAACACAGTTCGACACCCATTGCAACAACCTTGTTTTATATGGATATGAGGACCCCGGGTAAGGATTTTGAACGTTACCAAAATCGTGCTAAGGAAGAACATGACATTCGGTTTGTCCGCTCTCGGGTCTATCAAATCGATCCCTCTCCCGAAAATAATGGCGATTTAATGATTCGCTATGCCGATGAAAATGGCCTTATTCATTATGAAACCTTTGATTTAGTTGTTCTTTCCGTTGGTATATCACCCCCTGCCGGAGCCAAGGAACTTGGGGCAGCGGTCCATGTTGAATTGGACCAATATGGTTTCTGCCGCAGCAAGGAGTTAAGCCCAGGCTGCACTTCCAGAGAAGGTATTTTTGTTAGCGGAGCCTTTAGCGAACCGAAGGACATTCCCGAAACAGTGGTGGATGCCAGTGCGGCTGCAGCCCTTGCATCCCGCCTGTTAGCCCCGGTGCGGGGAACCTTAACCACAATCCAAGAGTTTCCCCCAGAAAAAAATGTAGCCAATCAACTACCCAGAGTAGGTGTATTTGTTTGTAATTGCGGTATTAATATTGGTGCTGTTGTTAAGGTTTCAGAGGTTGTGGAATATGCCAACGGGCTACCCGGTGTGACCCATACAGAGGAGTTCCTCTTTACATGTTCCGCAGATAACATCATCAAGATTAAGGAACGAATCCTGGAGCATAACCTCAATCGGGTTGTGGTGGCCTCCTGTACGCCTCGAACCCACGCTCCTCTGTTTCAGAGCAGTATGAAAGAGGTTGGCCTTAATCCCTATCTTTATGAACATGCCAATATCCGGGAACAATCCTCTTGGGTCCATCGGGATCGACCAGAGGATGCCACGGAAAAGGCCAAGGATTTGGTAAGAATGGCTGTGGCTAAGGTTAGACTGCTAAAACCAGTACAACCAGCTTTTATCGATGTAGATCAGAGAATCTTGGTGGTGGGCGGTGGTGTGGCCGGGCTGACCAATGCTTTGGCTTTAGCTGAGCAGGGCTATCCAGTTACGCTGGTGGAAAAAAGTCAAACGCTGGGAGGTCATGCCCGTGAATTACGCTATGGCCTAACGGGGGAAAACATTCCTGATACGATAACCAAACTGATAGCCAATGTAGAAGTTAACCCATTGGTGGAAGTTGTTCTTAATGCTCAAGTAGATAGGGTATCGGGATATCTGGGTAACTATCAAACGACCTTATTGAGCAATGATGGTTCGATGATTGAAGTAAAGCATGGTGCGGTGGTTGTGGCTACCGGTGCAGTCCCTGTGGAACCCAATGAGTACCTTTACGGGCATAGTCAGGCAGTGATGACCCAAACACAATTAGAACAAAGATTAGCCGATAATGGTCTTGGCCAAGCGAACACAGTGGTTATGATCAACTGTGTGGGTTCCAGAGAAACTACCAGGCCTTACTGCAGTAGGGTTTGTTGTACCCAATCCATTAAGAATGCTTTGAAGATAAAAGAACAAAATCCTCATGCCAATGTAATTATTCTTTATAGGGATATACGAACCTATGGTTTTAAAGAAGAATATTACACCAAGGCAAGGCGGCTGGGCGTTATTTTTATTCGGTATAATGTAGACAATAAACCGGAGGTTACTGCCAAAGGTGATCGGGTACTAGTAACCGCAACGGATCATATACTTAACCAAAAAATTCAAATCGAGGCTGATATCTTGGCTTTGTCAAACGGTATGCAGCCCCGGTCCGATACAGAGCATTTGAGTCAGTTATTTAAGGTGCCTTTGAATAGCGACGGTTATTTTCTTGAAGCCCATATGAAACTGAGGCCCGTTGATTTTTCTGCAGATGGCCTGTATCTATGCGGCATAGCCCACGGACCGAAGAATATCAATGAAACCATAGCCCAGGCCAATGCCGCTTCCATACGTGCGGTGACGCTCCTCTCCAAGGGAAAACTAGAGTCCCTGGGTATCACCGCCGATGTTGATCTTGAGTTGTGTAAAGGGTGCGGTCTTTGTGTTAGTGCTTGCCCCTACGGTGCGAGGATACTTGACGAACGAAGAAGAGTAGTAATTGTTCGGGAAGTTCTTTGTCAAGGCTGCGGTGCCTGTGCTGCAGCATGTCCCAGTGGTGCTACCAAACAAAAGGGCTTTGAAAAAGAACAAATGCTGGCCATGTTAGATGCAGCATTGGATATTTAGACTACCATCCATGTTTACCAATGCTTCCCTTAAGCTGATTTGCTAATATTGCATTTATGTTAACCCAGAGTTTTAAGACCACTCTGGGTTATTTTATTGTGGACGAAAACCATTGTCACGATTGAAGATTTAGCGGTTAAATTAAAAATTGCGATGATCGGGAAAAAGGCAAACGACACTTCTTTTTTGCGTTGAAGGAGCAATAATAATAAAACGAAAGATTGACTAAGATAAAATACAAATATAGGGTAGCACTGTCCGGGTTTGTGAAAAATAACACTTTACGAATGGGCTTCTTTAAAATAAACTATGTATACAGAATACAAAAGCGGGGAGGGGTGCTTTATGATAGGTAGAGAATATGAACAGTACCTCATTTCAGCAGCATCGGCTAATCAAGGAAACGTTAATCCAGGTTTTTGGTTGGTCGTTGCGGCTCTGGGATTCATTCTTCCATTACTCGGCTACATCCTTAATCATTAAATCGCGTAACCGACTTGAATCGAAAGGGATTAGGTTTTTACCTAATCCCTTTATTATTTTAGCTCTTAGCTTTTATTTTTGCCGAGTTGCTAAAGGCTAATGGCCAAAAGCTAACAGCTATTTCGGAGGACATCTCTATATAATCTTGTTAGAGTTTGCAAGTAATACTTTTTCGCAATTGGCAATTATGCCAGCGAAAATAGTTTCAGCGAAAATGTAACCTTTTTCCAATAAAATGTAGTATAATAGAAAAAAATAAGACGTCTGCATGGAACAAAAACCCTTATAAATCAAGGAATCATCTAAAAAACAAGCCCTTGCAATTAAGCTAACTAAAGTAATGGCGTGAAATAATATGAATATTAGCGAAAATGGATAAAAAAAGAACAAGAACCCGATTGTTTGTCGCATACGGGTCTTAGTCCATTATTGCAGAAGTTTATTCTAACTATAGCCTGTGATAAACTAAACTAAAGTAAAATCGTAATACCAAGGGAGGTGGACCTGTGTATATTATAACAGAAAACGGTTCGAAAGCACTAGACCTAAATTTCACAAATGAAATAAGTCGACGCAGTGGTGAAGATATTAAGTCTTGTTTCCAGTGCCAAAAATGTGCCTCTGGTTGTCCCATCGCTGAATATGGGGAGATGGATACCAATCAGGTAATCCGCATGATTCAGTTTGGATTAAAGGATGAATTACTGAAGAGCAAGGCCATCTGGGTATGTGTAGGCTGTGAGACCTGTGGTGCTCGCTGCCCCAATGGAATTCGGATAGCTGCTATTATGGATACCCTAAGGGAAATGGCCATGGAAGAAGGGATAACCCCGGCTGAGAAAGATATTTATTTATTCCACCAGTGCTTCCTGGATTCTGCTAAATCCCTTGGTAGAGTACATGAAGCAACCATGTTAATGAAGTACAAACTTAAAAGCGGCCATTTAATGGATGATGTAGGAGTAGGTCTGAAGATGTTCCTTAAAGGAAAGCTAGCCTTATTCCCACACAGTGTTTCCAGTAAATCAGAGGTCCGAAAGATTTTCGAATGGGCTAAGCAAAAAAGAAGTGGACATTAGGAAACGGTTTAACGGAAAGTAGGGGATAATTTTGAAACTATCATATTACCCTGGATGTTCTTTAGAAGCCACGGCTAAAGAATTTGATAGTTCTGTACGGGCTGTTAGTAAAGCCCTGGATATTGAATTGGTAGAGATACCCGATTGGACCTGTTGTGGTGCTACTTCAGCCCACGCCACGAATCATAGACTTTCAGTTGGTCTGCCGGCCCTAACCATTAAACAAATTCAAAAAATGGGTTTGGATTGTGTAGTACCCTGTTCAGCCTGTTTCAATCGCCTTAAAACAACAGAGTATCACATGATACATAATGCTGACATTCGTCAGGAGATGGAAAAAACCTTAGCTTTTCAGTTTGATCAGCAACCTAGAGTTTATGATATGTTAGCTTACTTGGTTGAAAAATACGGACTAAAAGCGATTAGCCAAAAGGTTCAAAAACCTCTAAAGAATCTGAAAGTTGCTTGTTATTATGGCTGTCTTTCGGTGCGGCCAGCCGAAATAACTGGCATTGACAGCACGGAAAATCCCATGCAGTTAGATAATTTAATGAAAGCATTAGGTGCTACACCCGTTAGTTGGTCATATAAGGTTGATTGCTGCGGCGCGGGTCATTCAGTAGCTAAATCAGCCATGGTTACCAACCTATCCGGGAAGATTTTAGCCAAGGCCAGGGAAGCTGGGGCCGATGCGGTGGTCAATTCATGCCCCCTTTGCCAGACAAACTTAGAAATGCGTCGCCCCCAGGGTGAGGATATACCAGTCTTTTTCTTTACCGAACTAATGGGTCTGGCCTTGGGCAGCCCGGAAGCCCATGACTGGTGGAATAAGCATTTGGTTGATCCCAGCAAAATAGTTAATTCCATTCAAGCTGAGTAATTGAAGGGATGGAGGTTAGGTAAATGAGCAACGTCCAAACCGATAAGAAATTAACCGGTGCGGCAATGGTGGTGGGCGGCGGGATATCCGGTATGCAATCTGCCCTGGATCTGGCCGAGTCAGGTATTAAGGTTTATTTGTTGGATGAAAAGCCTGCCATCGGTGGGACGATGGCCAGGTTGGATAAAACCTTTCCCACCAACGACTGTGCTATGTGTATTATGTCTCCTAAGTTGGTAGATACCGGACGTCATAATAACATTGAAATTATTACCGGTGCTAAGGTAAAAGAAGTTACCGGGGAACCTGGTAACTTTAAAGTCAAAGTACACCAAAGGGCCCGTTATATTGACATTGATAAATGTACAGGTTGTGGTGATTGTGCCGGGGTTTGTCCGGTGGAATTACCCAATGAATTTAACGGGGAAATTGATACCCGTAAAGCCACTTACAAACTGTATGCCCAGGCCACCCCAAATGCCTTTGCCATTGATAAAAGAGGAGTTGCACCTTGCAAAGCAACCTGCCCCGCTGGCATCAATGTCCAGGGCTATGTTCAATTAATTAAATCCGGCAAGTTTATTGATGCCTGGAAAATGATCTACGAGGAAATGCCCTTTCCGGCCATTTGCGGCCGGATCTGTGCGCATCCCTGTCAAACTGCTTGCAATAGGGCTAAGGTAGATGAGCCGATTCAAATAGCTACACTAAAAAGGCTTGCTGCGGATATGGCCTATCAGATGGATATGAATGAATTACCTCTGCCGGAGAAAGAAGCAGTAAGGGACGAAAAGGTTGCGGTTATCGGCTCTGGTCCTGCGGGTTTGGCTTGTGCCCACTTTTTAGCCCTCAAGGGTTATCCGGTGACAATCTTTGAAGCACTGCCGGTCACCGGTGGGATGATGCGGATTGGCATTCCCGAGTATCGCTTGCCGAAAAAATGGGTGGACTACGAAATTGAGTTAATTAAGCACCTGGGTGTGGAAATAAAAGTCAATACCGCCTTAGGTAAAGACATTACCATTGATGGTTTATTTAAAGAAGGGTTCAAATCCATTTTCCTTGGTGTTGGCTGCCAGAAGGGCACCAGCATGAGAACCCCCGGTGAGAATCTGGAGGGAGTTATTTCTGCCGTAGACATGCTGCGGAACATTGGTTTAGGGGAAAAGGTTGAAGTAGGCAAGAAAGTTCTGGTGGTCGGCGGCGGCAACGTAGCCATGGACGCTGCCCGCAGTGCCCGTCGCGCAGGGGCTGAAGTACATGTGCTGTATCGTCGTACCAGGGGTGAAATGCCTGCGGCCCCTGAGGAAGTGGAAGAAGCGATGGAAGAAGGAGTAAAGTTCCACTTCAGAACCCTCATCAAAGAAATTAAAGATAACAAAGGTAAAATTGGTGTTGTTGAAACCATTGAAGTTGTCAGGATGGAAAAGGATGAAAAGGGTAAGTGGGTGCCTGTCTATGGTGATAAGGTAACGGCATGGCAGGATGTTGACACCGTGATTTCAGCCATTGGTCAAACCGCAGATCTATCCTTTGCGGGTGACAAGCCCCTGACGAATCAATGGGGCGATCGGATTGTGGCAGACCCAGATACCCTGGCCACCAACGTACCGGGTATTTTTACCGGGGGTGACGTATTTACAGGACCCGCCTTACTGATTGATGCAGTGGGTGCAGGTAAACAAGCTGCAGAAAGCATCCATCGCTATTTACAAGGTGAAGACCTGAAGGCAGGACGTCAATTTAAGGTGCCGGAAGAGAAAATTTCACCGATTCCTCGTAAGGCAGCGTCCTATCCGCAACAGCCTAAAGTAAAACAGGCCCATGCTCCGGCTGAAAGAAGAGCCGCCAACACGGAAGAAGTGTGTTTAGGCTTTACGCCGGAACAGGCACAGGAAGAAGCAGCCCGCTGCTTAAATTGTGCGATCTGTTCCGAATGTATGCAGTGTGTGGATGCTTGCTTACCCAAGGCCATTGATCATGATATGCAAGATCGGGAGTTTGAAATCGAAGTGGGTGCCATGGTGATGAACCCCGGCTTTAAACCCTACGATCCAGAGGATTTACAACTGTATGGTTATGGCAGGCTGCCCAACGTAGTAACCAGTATTCAGTTTGAGCGTATCCTCTCTGCCAGTGGACCCTATGCGGGGCACATGGTACGTCCATCTGATCATAAGGAACCCACCAGGATAGCCTGGATTCAATGTGTCGGGTCCCGTAATGAAAGAATCGGTAAAGGCTATTGTTCCTCGGTATGCTGTATGTATGCCATTAAACAAGCGGTTATCGCCAAGGAGCATAGTCATGAACCGCTTTCAGCTAAGCTGTTTTATATGGATATGCGGACACCTGGTAAGGACTTTGAGAGATATCTCAACCGGGCCAAGGAAGAACAGGGTGTAGAATTTATCCGCTCTCGGATCTACGGTATAGATCCAGCCTTAGATGGCAGTGACGACGTAATGATTCGTTATGCTGACGAGGACGGCAAGGTATTCACAGAAAACTATGACATGGTGGTTTTATCCATCGGCCTTTCTGCACCGGAAGGTGCCAAGGATTTAGGTCAGGCCTGTGGGATTGAGTTAGACAAATATGGTTTCTGCCGTACGGATACATTTGCACCGGGTTGTAGCTCCCGGGAGGGCATTTATGTCAGCGGTGCCTTTAGTGAACCAAAGGATATACCAGAAACAGCCGTTGATGCCAGTGCTGCAGCGGCCATGGTTTCCCGACTGTTGGCCCCGGCCCGCGGTACCATGACCGAGGTTCAGAAGTTTCCACCGGAAAAGGATGTTAACAATCAATTACCTCGGGTAGGTGTCTTTGTTTGTAACTGTGGTATTAACATTGGCAGTATTGTCAGAGTACCGGAAGTTGCGGCATTTGCCAGTTCCCTGCCTGGAGTAGTTCATACCGAAGAATTCCTGTTTAGTTGTTCACAGGATAACATTATAAAAATTAAAAACCGTATTCAGGAACACAATCTCAACCGTGTTGTGGTAGCTTCCTGTACACCCAGAACCCACGCACCTCTGTTCCAGAGTAGTTTGAAGGAAGCCGGGCTGAACCCCTACCTCTACGAACATGCCAACATCCGTGAGCAGTCTTCCTGGGTACATAGGGAACAACCGGAAGATGCTACGGATAAGGCCAAGGATCTGGTGGGAATGGCGGTAGCCAAAGTAAGGCTGCTGAAGCCGGTTCAAACCTCCTTTATTGATGTTAACCAGAGAGTGCTGGTGGTAGGCGGCGGTGTGGCCGGTATGACCAATGCCCTGTCCCTGGCAGAACAAGGCTATGCAGTTACTCTGGTGGAAAAAACCGACCAATTGGGCGGTAGGGCCACAGAGTTACGATACAGTCTGAGGGGAGAAGATATTCCCGCATTTGTTGAGAAGCTCAAGTCCGATATTGAGGCTCATCCATTGGTGGAAATTGCCCTCAGGGCTCAGGTGCAGGAGGTAACGGGTTACTTGGGTAATTACAGAACCACCTTGCACAAGGAAGATGGCTTTAAGGTTGAAGTAGAACATGGTGCGGTAGTAATTGCCACCGGGGCAGATGAAACTTCACCCACTGAGTACCTCTACGGCAGCCATGCCGCAGTACTTACCCAGACTCAGTTAGAGCAAAAGATTGTTGATCAGGGACTGGGTAATGCCAAAAACATTGTCATGATTAACTGTGTGGGTTCCCGTATTCCGGAAAGACCCTATTGCAGCAGAGTTTGTTGTACCCATGCCATTAAAAATGCCCTCAAGGTAAAGGAGCTGAATCCCGCCGCCAATGTAATTGTCCTCTACCGTGATATACGTACCTATGGTTTCAAAGAGGAATATTACACCGAGGCCAGACGGAAGGGTGTTATCTTTATCCGTTATAGCCTGGATGATAAACCAGTTGTGGAGGCCAATGGAGATCGGGTCACGGTAACAATTACAGACCACGTTTTAAAGCAACCGATAAAGATCGATGCAGATATACTAGCCCTGAGCAACGGCATTCAGCCAAGGTTGGATACGGAGGCATTAAGTCAACTCTTTAAGGTGCCCCTCAATGCCGATGGTTTCTACCTGGAAGCCCATATGAAACTTCGTCCGGTGGACTTTGCAGCGGATGGACTATATCTTTGCGGACTGGCCCATGGACCTAAGAATATTACGGAAACCATTGCCCAGGCCAATGCATCTTCGGTTCGTGCTGTTACTCTGCTTTCCAAAGGAAGACTGGAGTCTCTGGGCAATACCGCAGAGGTTGACCTGGAACTTTGTAAGGGTTGTGGCATCTGCGTAAGTGCCTGTGCCTATGGTGCCAGGGTATTTGACGAACGCAGGGGAGTAGCCTATGTTCGGGAAGTTCTTTGCCAGGGTTGTGGTGCTTGTGTGGCAGCATGCCCCAGTGGTGCTACCCAACAGAAAGGTTTTGAGAAAGAACAGTTGCTGGCCATGATGGATGCGGCTCTGGGATAGGAGGTTGGAAAACCTATGACGGATAAAAAACAAATTGGAGCGGTTTTGGTTGTGGGCGGCGGCATCTCCGGGATGCAGTCCGCCCTGGACCTGGCCGAATCCGGCTACCGGGTCTATTTGGTGGAAAAGAAACCCGCCATCGGTGGTACCATGGCCAGACTGGACAAAACCTTTCCCACCAATGACTGCGCCATGTGTACCATGTCCCCTAAACTGGTTGACGTGGGTCGCCACCTGAATATTGAAATTATTACCGGGGCCGAGCTGGTTGATTTGGCAGGGGAACCTGGTAATTTCAAGGCCACAGTTGTCCAGCAAGCCAGATACATTAGTTTGGAAAAATGTATCGGTTGTGGGGCCTGTGCCGAAGCGTGCCCGGTTAAGGTGGATGATGACTTTGACGGGGGCCTAGGCAAAAGGAAGGCTGCTTACAAGTTATATGCCCAAGCGACTCCCAATGCCTATGCCATTGACAAAGGTAAGTGCCTCAGATTGAAAAATCCTAAGGCCTGCGGTAAGTGCCTCAAGGCTTGTCCCGCCGAGGCCATTGATCACAGCATGCCAGATACCACCTTGGAATTAGAAGTGGGAGCGGTTGTCTTAAGTCCTGGTTTTGATCCCATGGACGGTAATTTGAGGGAGGAATTTGGCTGGGGACGTTATCAAAACGTGGTAACCAGCCTGCAGTTTGAACGTCTGCTGTCTGCCAGCGGCCCCACCATGGGACATCTGGTGCGCCCCTCGGATCATGTTGAACCAAAGAAAATTGCCTTTATCCAGTGTGCCGGGTCCAGGGATAGTGCCAAAGGAAATCCCTATTGTTCGGCGGTATGCTGCATGTATGCCACGAAACATGCCATCATTGCCCAGGAACACGAACCGGGGCTGGAGACCAAAATATTCTACATGGATATTCGGGCCTATGGTAAAGATTTTGAAAAGTATTATGATCGGGCCAAAATCCAACACGGGGTTAAATACGAAAAAGCCATGGTATCTTCTGTGAAGGAAGATCCTCAAACAAAAAATATTATTGTTCGCTACCGTAACGCCGATGGGTCATTTAGCGAAGAAGAATTTGATATGTTCGTTCTTTCAGTGGGCTTAAAGCCCTCGGCGGGCAATGCAGCCCTGGCCAAGGCCACCGGGATTGAGCTGAATGAATTTGGTTTCTGCAAAACTTCTGAATTTGTGCCAGGTCAGACCACGAAGGAAGGGGTTTTTGCCGGCGGTGCCTTCTGTGCCCCCAAGGATATTCCTGAAACGGTTATTGATGCCAGTGCTGCCGCTGCTAATGCCGCACGGTTCCTCAGTACGGTACGGGGTACCCTGAGCAAGGTTAAAGAATATCCGCAGGAAAGGGATGTTACCCAGGAAGAACCCAGAGTAGGTGTCTTTGTCTGCAACTGCGGTATCAATATCGGCAGTGTGGTACGGGTGCCGGAGGTGGCGGAATTTTCCAGATCCATACCTGGTGTTGTACACTCGGAGGAATTCCTCTTTAGCTGCTCCCAGGATAGTATCGAAAAAATTAAAGAACGTATCAATGAGCATAAACTAAACCGGGTGGTGGTGGCTTCCTGCACACCCAGAACCCACGCACCGCTTTTTATGAGCAGCTTAAAGGAGGCTGGGCTAAACCCCCATCTTTTTGAGCAAGCCAATATCCGGGAGCATTCCTCCTGGGTACACAGGGACTTCCCGGATGCTGCCACGGAGAAAGCCAAAGACTTGGTAAGCATGGCCATTGCGAAGGTTAAGCTATTGAAACCGGTATATACCTCCTTTATGGATATTAACCGGCAGGCACTGGTAATTGGCGGCGGTATCGCAGGTATGGCCAATGCCCTAAACCTGGCCGGACAAGGTTTTAAAGTAATCCTAGTGGAACGGGCTGAAAAGCTTGGCGGCAATGCACTGGAAATAAAATACACGATGAAGGGTAATAGCCCTGCTCAGTTGGTTGATCAACTAATAAATGATGTGAATCAGCATCCAAATATTGACCTCAATCTAAACTCCTCTGTGAAAGAAGTAGCCGGTTATCTGGGTAATTACAAAACAACTTTAACTACTCCTGCAGGAGATAAAAAGATTGAGCATGGTGTGGTGATCATTGCCACAGGTGCTGAGGCAGCCACTACCACAGAGTATCTATATGGACAGCACAGTGCCGTAATGACCCAAAGTGAGTTAGAGCAAAAACTGGCTGGCGCCGGCCTTGGCGATGCCAAAAATGTTGTCATGATTCAGTGTGTGGGGTCACGGGACAGCGAACGTCCTTACTGCAGTCGTATTTGCTGCTATAATGCTGTAAAAAATGCCCTGAAAATTAAAGAGTTAGATCCCGAGGCGAATGTGTTTGTTATCTACAGGGACATTCGGACCTATGGTTTTTATGAAACCTACTATGCTGAAGCCAGAAGAAAGGGTGTCATTTTTGTCAGATATACCTTGGACGAAAAACCCCAGGTAGACAGTGCTGGCGATAAGGTCATCGTCAAGGTTAAGGACCCGATCTTAAATCAGTATTTACAATTGGATGCAGACCTGCTGGTATTAAGTACTGGGATTACTCCCGCCAAAGGAACAGATGCCCTTAGTCAAACCTTTAAGGTTTCACTAAACGCAGACGGCTACTTCCTGGAGGCCCATATGAAACTGCGTCCGGTGGACTTTGCTGCGGATGGTTTATATCTGGCCGGTTTGGCCCATTCACCCAAATTAATTGAAGAATCCATTGCCCAGGCCAATGCCGCTGCGGTTCGTGCAGTAACCATGCTATCCAAGGATAAATTAGAGTCCCTAGGTAACGTGGCCCAGGTTAATCCCAAGTGGTGTAAGGGCTGCGGTCTCTGCGTAGAAGCCTGTGCCTATGGTGCCCGGGTTATGAATGAAAATACCAGAGTAGCGGAAGTGTTGGATGTACTTTGCCAGGGTTGTGGTGCCTGTGTTGCTGCCTGCCCCAGCGGTGCTTGCCAGCAAAAGGGTTTTGAAAAGGCTCAAATTCTGGCCATGTTGGATGCCAGTAACAGTTAAGCTGAAAAGGAGGGTTATGGAATGAGTGTTCCAGAAGAAAAAGTTTCCGGCAACAGTGAATATGAACCTAAGATCATAGCCATACTCTGTAACTGGTGCTCCTACACCGGTGCGGATTTGGCTGGTACTAACCGTGTGCAATATCCCCCCAACGTGCGGATTATCCGGGTTATGTGCAGCGGTTCGGTGGACCCCCTGTATATGATTAAACCCATCCTGGACGGCGGTGACGCTGTTCTGGTAGGTGGCTGACACGAGGGTGACTGCCACTATGGTAGTGGCAATTACAAGGCTCGTCGTAAGGTGGCCGTTGCTAGAAACGTACTCCAACAATTAGGTGTACCGGAAGAGCGGTTATGGTTACGTTTCATCAGTGCTTCTCAGGGAGCTTATTTTGGTGAAGTCATTTCTGAAATGACACAAAAGCTGAAAGAGTTAGGACCTAACCCGCTGCGCAAGAACTGGGAAATCTAAGGTGGGAGGCGTAAGAACATGAAAACTTACACGATAAAATCTGGGGACACCCTGAGTGCCGCCAGGGAATTCTTAAAGGCATTAATTACTTCGGGGCAGGTTGGAGCCGTTTTGGTTCCACAAGAAGTTACAGCAAAAACCAACGTAGTTCCTACCTTGATCAAGGACCCCAATATGTTTGGGGCAGTGAATCCCTTTGCGCCGGTAAACGGTCTTAATGCTGCCAGACTGGTGGCCAATCTCTCCCGTAGCTTGCCGGAAAAGGTGGCAGTGGTACTTCGTTCCTGTGAAGTAAGGGCCCTTATTGAATTAGTAAAACTACAACAAGCAAAGTTAGACAATCTTTTAATTATTGGTGTGGATTGTGTTGGTACATTTCCTGCCAGTGATTATGCAGAGATGGTTAAACAAAATAAAGTAGATCCTGAAAAATGGGTAAGTCAGGCTGCCGATGGCAAAAATCCCACTGGTATGGAACTGAGACGGGCCTGCACCCTGTGTGCCTATCCCGAAGTTACCAATGCAGATATCATGCTGGGTTGGTTAGGTATGGCCGGTGGTTTACTGGTGGCCGCCAAGGACGAAGTGGATTTAGCCGGTATCGATGGCTTAGAAACTGCTTCTGTACCAGACACCCGCTCCAAATTGATCGAAAATATCAGTACAGAAAAGGCCCAGGCCAAAAACAAGGCTGTGACAGAGTTTAAGGACTCTGTGGCCAGTATGGAAAAGCTGGCAGAAGTCTTGGCCACCTGCATTAAATGCCAAAACTGCCGCCAGGCCTGCCCCATCTGTTTCTGCCGTGAATGTGTGTCCGCTGGCCCCATATTTGATCACAATGGTGACAAATATATGCAGTATGCCAACCGAAAAGGCAGCATAGAATTACCAACCGATACCACACTATTCCATCTAACCAGGGTGAACCACATGGGCCTGTCCTGCGTTGGCTGTGGCCAATGTGAAAATTCCTGCCCCATGAATATCCCTGTGGGCTTAATGTTCCAGGCCCTATCCCAGGCTAACCAGGATCGTTTTGAATATGAACCAGGCCGTTCCCTGGAGGAACCGATTCCCTTAACTGTTTATAAGGAACATGAGTTGGAAGAACTAAATACCGGTAAACACTAAGCAAAAAGGGAGTGCCAAAGCGCACTCCCTTGCCTTTTTTCTGAAAAATATTAATTATTTGGTGGGTTTTTTCTTCTGGCTGTAATCGTGTATATCTTACCGTCGTGACTGCCGATTGGTTGGAAATCAAAATCCTTTTTTGCCAAAAAGTCGGAAACTTCATCTGAATGATGGGCATCATTGGCATCCATGGTAATGTTTAGTTCTTCACCGAAACCTACCTCCTGCATAGCCTGTTCGATCTTCTCCAAAGCATTTGTCCCATCCACGCGATCTAAATGTAGGGAAACTTCAGCCATAAAAACACCTCTTTATTTTGTTTTAATTAACTTATCCTAATTTAATATTGAATATACAAAAGGGTAACATTGACAAACCAACCATCATTTGAGTGTTTATTATTGCAAAAAATTATGCGACAATGGGGACTGCCCTACGAGCAAAGACACGAGGGCGGGGGCGGTTCTGTTGTCTCAAATTTGAGGTGAGCTCCAGACAATAATGCTTTTTTGATTTATTGAAAGGAGTGTTTAGCATTGAAAAATAAAAAAGTGTTGATCGGATTTCTAGTATTTTCTCTCATGACATTAATGGTTTTGCCAATATATCAAATAGCTTTAACCAAAAGCAAAAGTAACCAAATAAGCTATTCTGGAGCAAAAAGATCGAATCTTACACCTCAAAATAACAGACCAAAGGAACAACCCGTGTCCCGTGGTAAGGTGGACAGGGATGAACTTGCTTTAATGGCCAGCATTATCGAAGCAGAAGCCAAGGCTGAACCCTTTGAGGGAAAAATTGCAGTTGGTGCGGTGATGCTTAACCGTGTGCAAAGTGCTGATTTTCCAGGTACCCTGACAGGGGTTATTTATCAGGAACAGGCCTTTGAATCGGTGGCTAATAACCATTATAAAAAACCCTATAGTGATGAGTCACTAAAGGCTGCCCAGGCGGCACTGGCAGGTCAGGATCCCACCAATGGAGCTTTGTATTTCTGGAACCCTGCCACTGCAAAAAGCACCTGGATCTGGTCCCGACCAGTTACCAAGCAAATTGGTGACCATGTTTTTGCCAATTAAAAACAAAAGCTTTCGCAGTAATGCGAAAGCCAATTTTATACTATCCGATAATATAAGATTTTAAGGATGATAGTATCAAGAAGAAATGAGGCTCGCGCGATCGGTGGCGCGGGCCAAGCTTTTCTAATTTATACGATCCAAATGACTAAAACCAGTTGGACGATTCCTATGATTGGTATACCTAGGAAAAAGGCAGTCTTTCTGGTTTTATGACGGGCAAACTGCATGCCCAGATAACCACCCAGGGCACCTCCGGCAAGGCAGGCTATAAAGAGTGTTCTTTCGGAAATTCGCCATCCGCCGGTGCTGGCAAACCATTTGTCGAGGTTAAACATAATGAATGTAAGGACGTTAATTGCTATAAGATAGTAAATTAAAACTTCCATAGAGAATCCTCCTCACTTTTCATTAATTGACTATTAATTACAGTATAAAGGAATACTGCTAATTTTGTCTAATAAATTTTAATAAAGTATAATATAGGCCTGAAAGGGTGAAAAACCATGAAACGTCTGTATCGATCTCGCTCGCAAAAAATGATAGCTGGTGTTTGTGGAGGAATTGCAGAGTATTTTGATGCTGACCCCACGGTGATAAGGGTTGTCTATGTAATAGGTTCCGTTTTATCAGTGGCCTTTCCGGGAATAATAATTTATCTAATCCTGGCGTTTATCATACCTTCTGAATATTAGGCGATTAAATACCAATTCTTGTTGCATTTCTATCCGTTTTTACACGTTAGGGTATAGGTCCCAGGCAAGCGAACCAGGCTTTTCTAACCGTTATTTATGGGAAAATGTTTGACACAAGTTTATAATGAGTATAAAATGGTTATGAACAGATGTCAATAAAGGGTGATTTGAATGGCAAGGCCTCCCAAGTGCAGACAAGTCGAAAGGCTGCCTGTGGTTACATATTTTAAACCCCAAGGTATTCCTATGACTCAGCTCTCCGAAGTGATATTAACGGTGGAGGAGTTGGAAGCAGTTCGCCTATGTGATCTTGAAGGCTTGGAACAAGAAATCTGTGCAGAAAAAATGGCAGTTTCAAGACCAACCTTTCATAGGATTATTACTGCTGCCAGAAAAATAATTGCTGAAGCCCTGATAAATGGTCTGGCCATTCGAGTTGAGGGGGGGAACTATCAGGTTACCCTATCCAGACTGAGTTGTAAAGAATGTGGCTTAAAGTGGGAAGGAACCTTTTGCAAACGCCACACGAAGTGTCCCAGTTGTAATTCAAGGGACTGGCATAGTTTAGAATGACCCAGAGAAAGGTGGAATAAGTATGAAAATTGCAATGCCTGCTAGAAATGGCCAAGTAAACGAACACTTTGGAACCACTCAGGAATTTGCCATTATTGAATTAGAAAACGGTAAGGTTAAGGAAAGTCGCATTTTATCAAATGAAGGGCTACAACATAACCATGGTGGAATTGCCAATATGTTAAAAAATGAAAAAATTGAAGTGATTATTTGTGGCGGAATTGGTGGCCATATGATCACTGCATTGGAACAACTGGGATTAAAGGTTGTTAACGGTGCTTCTGGTCCCTTAGAGAGTGTAGCAGAGGCCTATGCAGCAGGAACCCTGGTAACACGTCCTGTAAGCTGTGGTTGTGGTGGAGGCGGCAATCATCACCATCATCATCACCATCATGGCGGCGGTGGTTGTTCTCATTAATTTGTCCTAATTAAGATAGATAGAAGGTTATTGCACCCGCAAAGGGTGCTTTTTTTATACTATCAGAAAGTATAAGATTTTAAGGATGATAGTATTAGAAAAGCTAAGGCTCACGCTATAGGCTGGCGTGAGCCTTAGCTTTTCTTATTACCCCTAGGCAAATTTTTTCTTTGTACATAATTTTTATTTCAAATAGGCAAATTGATATTATTGGCCATGACCAAAGGTCAATACTGCGACGGAACGGCCTTGACTGTTCCGATTCACAAACATGAAGGGTGAGATTCTATGCCGTGGGTTATCACAGCCGTTGTTTCTTGGGTAATTTTTTATTTTTTAGTAGATGTTCGATATTTGAAAAGTACCGTGCTCGGAGGGATATTCGCTGTGGCGGTGGGATCGGTGGTGGATTGGGGTGGACAACAACTGGGCTTATATAAGTTTTATGACGTTATCATACCATGGGCAAGCTGTTCCATCTTTTATAAATTTGGACCGATATTTACAATGGGGGTTCTCTTTCTTCAATATTTACCAAGGAAAAAAAACCTAGTGATTATAAACATATTTGCAGTGTCACTTTTATATTTAACGATGGAAGTCTTGATTCTACAAACCGATGCTGCAGAATACAAACATTGGCACTATTTAGCCAGCCTCATGGTGGATCTAGGTGCATTCACAACCTTAACCTGGCTTGGCCAGACCTTTCATTTAGCACCTGCCTATCGCAGGGGGGTATTTAGTCATTAGCCATTCGCTATTGGCAGAAATAATGCTACAGACTAACGGCTAAAAAATTGACAGTTTAGCAACCCCGTTGATAGAATAGCCTTGTTAACAAAAATTCGGAGGTAAAATTATGCAGGACTATTTGGTTAGGGGAGTTGCTTCTGATGGCAGTTTTCGTATATTTGCAGCTAGAACCACGAACACCGTGGAAGAGGCAAGAACCCGCCACAATTGCTGGCCAGTGGCAGCTGCAGCTCTGGGAAGAACCATGACAGCTGCATTGTTACTGGGTGCTAACATGAAGGGAGAAGATATTCTTAGTATTCGTGTCCTTGGGGATGGCCCACTGGGTGCTATTCTAGTGACCGCCAATGCCAAGGGTCAGGTAAGGGGCTATGTTCAGGAACCCCAAATACACCTGCCCAGTACTTCTGAAAGAAAGTTACCCGTGGGTGCTGCGGTGGGCAAAGGGTATCTTCATATAACCAGGGACTTGGGGCTTAAAGAACCCTTTACCGGTAGTGTAGAAATCGTATCTGGGGAAATTGCAGAGGATATAGCCCATTATCTTACTGCCTCGGAGCAAACTCCTTCAGCGATATCCCTAGGGGTATTAGTGGACACAGACAATACAGCCATTGCTGCCGGCGGGCTTTTACTTCAATTATTGCCCGGTGCCAGTGAAGATGTGTTGGAAACACTGGAGAAAAATCTAAGCCAACTGCCTCACCTTAGCTCTCTGATTAAAAATGGGGAAACACCTGAAGAGATTATGAAACGGGCAACCCAGGGGATTGAAATAAACATTTTAGAAAGTACGCCAGTGGGCTTTTTCTGTCAATGCGCCAGAGAAAGGCTAGAGAATTTGCTAATCGGCATTGGTAAAGAGGAAGTTTCTGCTATGCTGGAGGAACAGGGGAAAGCTGAGATAAACTGTCATTTTTGTGCCGAGCAATATCACTTTACGAAAGAGGATTTGCAAGGTATTCTCAAGAAAATAGACAGTAACCAGGTCGAACATCATGCCGAACATCATAAAGAGAAAAAGGAGTAGTGAAACCATGATCACTCATGTTGTCTGCTTTAAATTTAAGGATCCGGCCAGTGCTCAGGTGGCGAAGGAAAAATTAATGGCCCTACAGGGCAAAATTCCCGAGTTGCGCCACTTAGAGGTAGGTGTGGATGTAGTTAAGTCCGAAAGGTCCTACCATTTGGCTTTGGTGGCAAAATTTGATAGTTTAGATGATTTAAATGCCTATCAGGTACATCCTGACCACGTGGAAGTAGGCAAATACATACAAACAGTTAGGGAATCGGCTGTTGCAGTTGATTTCGAATCCTAAATAAAAGGGAAAGGGGCACGAACCTCCAAAAGGTTAGTGCTCCTTTTTAAATTCCGTAAAGGCTAGATAAGAATAGACCATTGTAAGGACCATGGGCAAGAAGATACCGAGCATAAATATGACAAAACCCAGGGTTCCTGACAAGAAAACGGAAAGAAGAGATACACAACCACCGATTACCATAAGCTTGCCGCCGAATCGGTGCGTCTTATTCCAAACATCTTCATTTGCTAAGGTCCAGGGGAGGCGAAAGCCGACCAAATAGTTATATTTAATTTTACCCATATAATTACCCATTACGATGATCAATAAAGAAACTGCCCCTTTGACAATGAACTCAACATTAAGCTGATAGCCCAGTGCGGATAAAATCGGTAGGGCAGATACCACCATGATAACACCAACCGTAGCCAAGCGCATTTTCTCATAGCTAGGTGCAAATTTACGATAGTTTTGTTTTTTAGGATCGATTTTTGGCAGAAAAGTCATGAATAAGTAGATACCCAATGGAAGCAGCGGCATAATTAACGCAGCCACGGATTTATGGGAATAACCATCCACCTCCCCACGAATGTTCCAATGGGTTGGCACTTGTTCCGGTAAGGCTGGGTAGAAAGAGGCACACACTGCCCAATAGGCCAACAGAATAATGATGGTAAGCCAGCTAAAGTTAACGCTGCGTTTTGTTTCCATTACCTTTCACCCTCTTTTTTAATAAAATCCGCAAACCAGCCCATGACATCCTCTAAGACCGAGGTGTTTAAAGAATAGTAAATGAACTGACCCCTGCGTTCATCCAATACCAGGTTGGCGTTTTTTAGAATGTTTAAATGATGAGAAATGCTGGGCTTTGAGATATTAAACTGTTCTGCTATCTCCCCGGCAGTGAGATCATTTTTGCGCAGCATTTTTAATATTTCCCTTCTGGTAGGGTCTGATAAAGCTTGAAAAGTGCGATTAATACCAGCCATATAAACCACCTTTAGATATTTAGAAATTTATCTAATTACCTATAATACTAACTTTAGGATGAGTTAGAGTCAACAATAAATTCCTTGGAAAATGAATACAGCACCCCTTTGCCGATGAATATGCCCCCTGCAGTCGAAAGAACAGAACAAAAAATAAAGGAGTGTCGCTCCTCATTGCGACACCCCTTGTAAATATTTCATTCGCTCGTTAATCGCTGCAATTCCTCGGTTAAACGTTTAAATTCCTGTGCGTTTTTTTGATCCAAGGATTGGTCAATTTTTAATAATAGCGTTTTTCTTTTAGCTTCCTTTCGATTGACATTTCTTACTGCCTCAACCAACATTTTATGGGCAATGGAAGCGGGGCTGGGTAACGCTTTAACTTGCTTCTTGTGACTTTGGAAGCAAAGGTTACAGTTAGGTGGAGTTGCAAAGGATAGCCACATAAAAAGCCTGGCGGGAGGATTATTTTTTAATTGATAAATAACCTCATCAACGGAACCATAGGTGATATTATTAAGACGGAAGTCCAAGGGGAAGGTATTGGTATATACCGCAGAAACTAGCAGAACATCTTTTTTGTTAGATAGCCTATTAGAAAACTCAATTCTAGACAGGAGACTCTTATTATCCTTGATAAATTCAAGAATTCGGGCTGCTTCAGGCTTTTTTAACCGATTGGTACGCAGAAACCAGACGATCAATTCCCTTTTTTCGGCCAGATTATTGGCTAGCATGGCGGTCCCCCCTTATTAAATTTTCTGACTTAAACAATAAATATTTGACTTTGGGGCCAATAAATCCTGCTATTGGGGTGGAGGAAAAAAGTGTTTTTTATGCCCAAGGGGTTGCTCTTTGTACATCATATTTATGTAATCTTAAATATAATACTATTTGCATTTTGGCAA
This sequence comes from Desulfotomaculum sp., assembly GCF_982386235.1. Lineage (NCBI taxonomy): Bacteria > Bacillati > Bacillota > Clostridia > Eubacteriales > Desulfotomaculaceae > Desulfotomaculum > Desulfotomaculum sp. Next base: position 43,146 of record NZ_CEVWQM010000015.1, read on the forward strand.
TTTTAACAATATAACTTTAGTAGGGAGGGTATTATGGATAAAGCGATCCCTTTCGTTATACCGGATTTTATGGCGGGTTGGACTGTAGAAAGGGTATTAAGGCAATCGATGGGGATTTCCCGTACCCTGCTGCGTTCTGCCAAGAGCAATGGTGATATTTTATTAGACAACCTACCCGTAAAGACCAATGTTGCGGTAAAGCCGGGTCAGCTACTAGAGCTGCGCTTGAGACAAAAAGAAACGAAAGTACTACCGGAGAAAATTGAATTAGATATTCTTTTTGAAGATACTCATTTGTTAGCGCTCAACAAACCACCCGGTATGCTGGTCCATCCCTTAACCACGGAACCCATGGGAACCCTAGCCAATGGAGTGATCTACCACTGGCAGCAACAGGGTATCACAGACCTGTTTAGACCGGTTCATCGTTTGGATCGGGACACATCCGGGATTGTTCTTATAGCCAAGAATTCCTATGTTTCGCAACAACTGCAACTTCAGATGAAGCAAGGAAAATTTGTTCGTCGTTACCTGGCTTTGGTGGCTGGGGAAGTAGATCCCAGGCAAGGGGTTATTGATGCACCGATTGATCTGGCTGAGGGCAGTTTTATAAAAAGAATTGTTTCCCCCGGCGGAAAGTACGCCGTTAGCCATTACAGGGTTCTTCGCTATCTCAATAAAGAAAGTCTAGTTTGTGTAGAACTGGAGACCGGACGAACACACCAGGTAAGGATACACCTAGCCCATTTAGGTTACCCCTTGCTGGGAGATTCCCTTTATGGAGGGGATACCACAAAAATAAAACGCCAGGCCTTGCATTGCGCATACCTGGCATTTATCCATCCTGTAAAAGGAAATCTAACTAAAATCACTTGTCCGATACCAATGGATTTTAAGCTGCTATTAGGAATGAAATAGCAGTCAGTCTTTACTTAAAGGGCCTTGGGTCATGGCCCAAGGCCTAAGGCCGACTTAGTCAAGTAGGCGATCGGTAGTTAGTTGTTTAAAGAAGCCTTCGTTGGAGATTCTTTAAAGGTGGAAATCCGAAAGGCCGTTACAAGATTTAATAATGCAATGGCCGCTGCAGCAAGGAAAACATACTCGTAGCCGAACTTCATCCACAGTATACCGCCAAAAAAAGGGATGGTCATGGAAACCAAGTGGTCTATGGATAACCCCATGGACAAAGTGGGTGTTAAGTCCGCGGGGGTGTCAACGATTTTGTTTAGATAGGTGGCCCGGGCCATGTTGCAGGCCATGAGAAGTTGGTCACCGATATAACAAAAGAATACTAACCAGATGGCATAATGACCCAACCCAAGATGTTCAGCAAACCCATAACCAATACACAACACGATCAATAGAACGGATTCTGAAGCAATGATAAACCTTTCACCAAAGGTGTCAATGGCCTTTCCCAAAAGTGCCCTAAAAGGAATGCCTGCCACGGTACCAACCAGGCCAAGCATAGCAAAGGTTGTTACCGGTTGCTGAAATATTTTGATTAGCACCCAGGGAGCAAAGGTTAAAAAGACTTGCTTCCTGGCTCCATAAAGGATGTTTAAAAAGTAAAACAAAAAATATTTTCTCTTAAAAACCAGTTTCTCTCTTTTGATGCTGCTTTTGCGAGGCTCCATCAGAAGCAGGCAAACCGAGGCAACAATTACACTGAAGCCAGCCAGTGCAAAGATGGCAGTATAACTAAGGGTAAAATAACGTATACCCAGATAAACCACTAAAAACCCAATTAGGGATGCCGCGGTTTTAATGGCTCCCAACTTCCCTAGGGCTTTTCCCTCTTCACCTGGTTTGGCCAGGGCCACACCAATACTTGATTCCACCGGCATGTACAGGTGGGCCCCAACACTCCAAATGATCATCCAGAGCACGGCCCAGCCAAAACTGGGTGAAACAAACCCAAGGCCCAATAACCCCGCTGCCAAAATAAGGTTGGCTACCAGGGCGATGCGCACATCTGGGAGAAAGATTAGAAGTCCTGTCGTAAAAACAACAAGGAAACCAGGTAATTCCCTGGGAAACTCCAGTCCCCCCCTGGCTACTTCACCAATATGAAAAACATCATTTAAATAGTTATTAAAGGATGGGTCATACAGCCCCGAATAAAGACCAAGAAAAGCACCAGCCAAAATAAAAAGAAAAAAGTCCCGTTTCCGACGGGCCTCGTGATTGTCCATCATTTAAACCTCACTTTAATAGACGGCTCATGGCCAAAATGAAGTGGCCCTTTACGATAGCCATCTTTAGACTGACGGCTGATGACCACTCTTTTATTCTAACATCTATGTCTAAAAAGGCAATAAAAAAAGGCCTCTTAAGCCTGTTGTAAGGTTTGGATTGCTTTGTACAAATCCTGGTTTAACCGAGTAAACCAATCCCTTAATTCAATTTGTTTTTGAAATCGAGCTTCGTTTTGCTCAATCATCTGGGTCAAGGCCTTTATTGCTTTTTCCTTTTCAGACATAGAATTAATTCCTCCTTTCTTTTCTTGATTATATTGTACCATACAAAAATTAAATTCCTAATTAAGTTTGTGTTAATTTTGTAGATTAAGTTTAAAAAATATGGGTAATTGTGTCAAGGACAAAAAAAGTCATCCAACAGCTAATCATAGTGCTATAATAGTAGCAGGTAAGTGTTTATTTTTAAGGAGGTCTTTGGTTTGGATAGAGAACTTGCTCTGGAAATTGTGAGGGTAACAGAAGTGGCAGCTTTGGCCTCTGCCCGTTGGATGGGGAGGGGTAAAAAGAATGAGGCAGATCAGGCGGCCACCAGTGCCATGCGGGCAATGTTTGACTCAGTTAATATAGAAGGTACCGTTGTAATAGGTGAAGGTGAACTGGACGAAGCACCCATGCTGTATATTGGCGAAAAGGTTGGCAGCGGGCATGGTCCTGAAGTGGATGTGGCAGTTGATCCCCTTGAGGGAACTAATATTGTGGCCAAGGGATTAAACAATGCTTTGGCGGTTGTGGCAATTTCAGACAGAGGAAACCTGCTTCATGCACCAGATATGTATATGGAAAAGATTGCAGTAGGCCCGAAGGCCGCGGGTCTGATTCATATTGATGATCCAATACCCAGGACCTTGGAAATTGTGGCCCGGGCTAATCGGAAGAGGATTCAAGATTGTACGGTTATGATTCTGGAAAGAGAAAGACATGCCCAAATCATCGAAGCTGTTCGCCGTACGGGTGCCAGGGTAAGATTATTTAGTGACGGTGATGTAGGAGCAGCCATAGCCACCTGCTTTGAAGATACAGGTATTGATATTTATATCGGCACCGGTGGTGCACCAGAAGGGGTTATCTCAGCCGCTGCCATTAAAGCCTTGGGTGGTGAAATGCAGGGACGTTTGGTACCTGATAATCAGGAAGAGTATGACCGTTGTGTAAAAATGGGCCTCAAGAACCCCAAACAGATTCTTTTAATGGATGACATGGTACGGGGTGAAGATGCAATTTTTGCTGCCACTGGTGTTACCGATGGGGAACTGCTGCGTGGGGTTCGCTTTGTCGGCAATGACCGTGCAGAGACCCACTCCCTCGTCATGAGGGCCCACACCAAGACCGTTCGTTGGGTTAAAGCCCTACATTGTATTCCCAATAAGCCTCATTTGGTAATGGAGTAGTTTCATTGTCAGCCATTAGCCAGTTGTCAAAGGTAAACGTTATAAGCTAAAGGCTAAAGATCAAAAACTAAAAGCTAAAAGGTCCGCCCCAATAGATGAGGCGGACTTTTTGTTTATTATTTTTCGTTACATAATGCGCAGGGATGACGTCTTTAAAAGTGAGTACTCAAAATGTGGTTTGAAATGAGGTAGAAGCATGACTCCGGCAACGCAAAATCGCCACCCAGATGGCGACTTACCTTTTGAAGAGCTGTATGATCGTTATTTTGAGCAAGTAAACAGATATCTACGATACCGAGTTGATACGACTTGGGATGCGGATGATTTAACAACTACGGTTTTTATGAAGGCGTTAGAAAATTTTAGCAAGTACCGGGCTGAAGGACCTTTTTCTGCATGGTTATTTCGTATTGCCCACAATGTTTATGTGGATTACATACGAGGTCGACGAGAATATGTAACCAACGATGGTTTTCTAGAATCCGCTGTGGGGTCAGATGATGGGCCTGAACAGGCGGTACTGCAGGGGGAAGAAATTATCCGGCTTCGTAAACTACTGATTGAGTTGGCCCCTGATTATCGTGATGTTGTGGCATTGCGTTATGCTGCGGAACTCAGATTTGCACAAATAGCCGAAGTCCTTGGGAAATCTGAATCAGCCGTTAGGATGCTGCATCACAGGGCTCTCAAACAGTTAAGGCAAAGGTATGTCTGTGAAGGGGGGAATGCCAGATGACAGAGGAAAGATATAATAACCTGGAAAATAAAGTTCTTCCCATTGATAACTTTTTAAAGGCGAAAGAAGACGCGAACGAAATATCTCAATTGTTAATCCATATGAGACAAGTAAGGCAAGCTGTGCCGGTTAATCGTCGGCTACAGGTTGAACTTCGGAAAAAACTCCTGGAAAGACAAAGGGAACTAATGAACCAAGGCCCGGTGGGCAACTCGCTGCCAGAAGTCAGCAAAGCTAAAAACCATTTGATGTATCGTTGGCGTCCCAGGTTACCGGTAATAGTAGGCGCATTAGCAGCTATAATGGTTGTTTTTTTCCTAGGGTATGGTCAATTGGCTAAGGGACAGGATCATCTGGCAGTGGTCGGGACTCCCCAGGAACTCACCCGTTTTTGGACGGAAGATGTTCCACTGCAACCTGCCATTAGTCCCGATGGCTCTAAAATAGTCGTGGTAAGGGGCGGCGGTTTGGTTCTTCTTTCAAATACTGGGACCCAACTGGCCTCTCTGGAGCCTCCGGCAGGAGCAACCTTCCGATCACCTGCCTGGTCACCCAATGGAAATCAGGTATCCTTTGTCCTGAGTCATCAGGGCAGTGAAGAAATCAAACAGATCGCAACTGAGGAATTAACATCCTCGGGCAAAATAAATAGGGCTAATTCGGAACCTCAAACCCTGGGCCAAAGAACAACGGCATCCCAGGACAGTATAGCATTAAATGAAACAAAGGCCGATGATCAGCAAAAGAATATTCGTTACTCAAACCTAGTCTATTCCCCGGATGGCCAAAACTTAGCCTATGTTGTCAATAAGCTTGGGGAACCAACCGAGATTTGGGTTCGGTCCAGCGATGGTCAAGAGAAAAAGATTACCAATGGGGATGCACCTACCTGGTCACCAAATGGCAAATTTTTAGTTGTCCAACGTCCCGGCAGGGCTAAGATATATGATCTTTGGCTGGTAAATGTGGCAAGTGGAGATGCAGAAATCCTGGGTCCCGGGGAAAACCCGGTCTGGGGTAAATCTGGTTATCTGGCCTTTTGCACAGAAGCCATTCAGGAAAGGGTGCTAACTTTCCAGCCTAATGGAGAACCCCAATATAAAGTTCGTCAACAAATGGCTGAGATGCGCTCAACCTATTTGGGTAAAGATGGCTCCCATATGCTTAAGAAATTAACAGCAGGAGAAGGTTGGTTGACCAACAGTCATTTATTGGTGGCACCGGAAAATCGAATTTCTGGTATTGAAATTAACTGGTTACGCCAGCAGGAAATGAGCGGTTCCTTTGAACCAAAGACCCTGGTTTTAAATGAAATCTTTAAATGTGAGGGCCAGGTTTTTGGGCCAGAGGACCAATGGTTGCTCTTCGCTCGCCGGGATGGCGATACAGTTGCTCTGCTAAAACTTAATGTTGAGAAAAAGTAGGAGAAAGAGAGGAACGAAGGTATGAAGAACCTACCTAAGGGGCGAGGGACAATCCACAAGATCTCCTATCTCTTTGTGATAGTTAATCTTTTGACTTTTCTGCTTCTGCCCAATTTAGCCTTGGCCAGTGAAGTGGGGTCCTTTCGTTTGGTCGCACAGCCTGGCTTAAGCGGTATCTATAAAAATGGCTTTGCCACAGGTATTACGATCAGTGTTGCCAACCAAGGTCAAGGATGCCAAGGTTTGCTGGTCATTGAGCCAGATAAAAATTCCCCGGGAGCGAGGGATTTGTCACTAAGGTATCATAAGACAATTGATATTCCCGCCAAGGGCTTGGTAAAGACCACACTGATGATTCCCAGTGAATTTATGAATAGGGGAGCAGTGGCTGTCCTTCTGGTTGATGAAAAGGTTGTGGCTACTACACCTATCCAAGGTACGGTAGTTAACGGTGGTTTTCTAGCCTTAACCCTAGGGGAAAAACCTTTGCGGGGCGGTTTAGCTACTTGGTTGGATCAAACCTTTGGCGGGCAAACTGCCATCAAGTATATGAAGCCGGCCTATTTACCCAATGATGCCATGGAACTCCTGCAAGCAGACATCATCATTGTGGACGATGTTGCAGTTAAGGAACTGACGGAAAAACAATTAACAACCTTGAAGGATTGGGTATCCCTAGGTGGCATACTGCTGATTTCTGACGGAGCAGGTACTTATGCCGGAGAAATATTGGCTGATATATCCCCTGTCAGGGCTGAAAAACAAGCAGTAGTAACTTCTGACCTAGGTGGCTTACAGGTTGTCAATGGAAACATGACCGTAACCACTGGCAAGCTAATGAATGGTGAAGTTCTGGCCCAGGTAAAGGACACCATCCTAGTTGCGTCCAGGGACTTTGGTAAAGGCCGTATTATCTACAGTGCCATTCCCCTGGAAAATCTAACCTCAGAATCCGCCCGGGTGTGGCCTTTGATTTTTAATATGGCGGATGGTTCGAATCGGGTAGATGTAAAGGTGCAGATGGCACGGGAAAAAAGAAACATGGGTAATGATATGTTGGTTCATGCTTCAACCTATCTGCCCCAGATTAAAACCCCGCCTGTACCCCAAGTGGCCTTGGCCTGGGGAGTATATGTTATTATTATAGGACCCGTACTTTATCTTATTTTGAAACGCCGTGATCGACGGGACTGGATGTGGTGGATCATACCCATCTGTGCCCTGGTCACAACCAGTGTGGTATATTTCATGTCGCCAGCCCAGAGAATCAATGCCCCCATTAGTCAAACTCTGTCACTCGTTGAAATATTAGATAACCAAAGGGCAGAAATAAATGCCACAGCATCCTTTGTTAGTCCCTTTGGGGGGGATTTGAAAGTGGAAGGAAACAAGGAAGCAGTCATACTGCCTACCAATTTCTATGGAAATTCCCAAAAGTCACCTTCCATTGGCTACCATATGCAGGCGGCCCCGGTAATCACCTTTCCGGGTGTAGAATATTGGTCCATGCGTCAAGCTAAGGCCACTGCCTTTAAAAAAGACATGGGAAGCATTGAAGGCAATCTAACCTTAGAGAATGGCTATATTACAGGGAAGATTGAAAATAAGACCGGGCTGGATCTAAGGGATTGCAGAATTATCTTAGGAGGACGCTCCCTAAGCTTAGAAAGCATTCCAGCCGGTGGTTTCGTTACAGTAAAACAATCTTTGAGCAAATGGCCCAATAGCTTGGGGCCTAATGAATTTAGAGATTTGCTGGTGGCTCCTAGCAAACCAGGCCAAGAAGATAATTTTATCAGGGAAAGACAGATGGTAGATGCCATTCCAGGCTTCTCAACGACCGGAAGCAATAATCAACCCGTGTTTTACGGTTGGAGTGAGGAATCTCTGGGGATGTTTAAAATTGTAACCGAGAAGGAAAATGCCAAGGATTATCACCTGACATTGGTCACCCAGCAATTGAAATTAAATATCTCCGAGGAAGGAAATATTCAACTGCCGGCGGGTATGTATAGACCTAAAATGATTGAGAGCAGAGGCGCCTATAACGAAACCCCACTGGGCTTTACCCTCTATGAAGGAAAAATTGTCCTGGGAATCGACTTAGTTTGGCCTTTAAATGAGCAGAAACTACAGGTGATAGAAATAGCCTGGCCGGAACAAACCAATAAAAACTTAGTTGCCAAAATATATGATCAACAGGATAATCAATGGGTCGATGTACCATCTCAGGGGCTAAGGCTAACAGCGGATCAATTTGCCCGTTATACTGCTTCTGGTCAAGTACGTGTGCAGGTAGAAAAAATATCTGGCCTAGGGCAGCCGGACCGTGTGGAGCTGCCAGCAATTTCGGTAAAAGGAGGGGAGTCTCGATGAATGCAGTGGAAATAAAGGGTCTCACCAAAGCTTATGGCAATAATTATGCACTGCGGGACTTCTCCCTAAATATACCAAGGAGTCAGGTCTGCGGCTTAATTGGACCCAACGGTGCAGGAAAAACCACAGCGATGTCTATCCTAGCCACACTGCTGGCACCGGATGGGGGCTCTGCCGCTGTAAACGGTCATGATGTCATGAGTGAGCAAGCCAAGGTACGTCGATTAATTGGTTATATGCCAGATTTCTTTGGCGTGTATGATAATCTAAAAACAACAGAGTACCTGGAATTTTATGCCGCAGCCTACCGCATTCCTGTATCGGAACGGGCCAGGTTAATCAGTGACCTGTTGGAACTGGTTAACCTTACTGAAAAGTCCCATAGCTATGTTGATTCATTATCCCGGGGCATGAAACAAAGACTGGCCCTGTCACGCTGTCTGGTGCATAATCCAGAGGTATTAATCCTGGATGAACCTGCTTCCGGCCTAGATCCAAGGGCCAGGGCGGAAATGAAAGAAATTATTCGCCACTTAAAACGAATGAACAAAACCATTCTCATTAGCTCGCACATTCTCCCTGAGTTGGCAGAGATGTGTGACAGTATTGCTATACTGGAACAGGGTAAACTGGTGACCTACGGTCCGGTGGAAGAGGTTACCGCCGCCCGCCAGGGGGCAAAAATACTAAAGGTGGACGTGGCTGATAGACTCAATGAATTACTAGCGTTTATGACCAGCAGGCCTGAGGTGGTTAGTGTTGATGGTGAGGCTGGTTGGGCTAGAGTTACCTTTCAGGGTAATAAGGCTGCCCAAGGACAGCTTTTGCGAGAAATCATGGAACAGGGCTGGCATGTCTATGAATATGCCGAGGTAAAGGGAAACCTCGAAGATGCCTTTATGGCCATGACCGGGGAGGGTGAATAAAATGAGAGAATTAAACCCGGTGCTATTAAAAGAACTGCGTCAACGCTTCCGCACCTATCGATCACCACTGGTGGTTGTACTTTACTTATTGGTACTAGGTGGTTTTTCCTTGAGCATTATTTATTTACAATGGAGAAACAACCCTTATTTCCAGCCAGGCAGCAGCAAACAGATTTTTACAATTATTAGCATGGCTCAACTTGGTCTTTTGGCCTTTGTAGTCCCTGGTTTAACTGCCGGGGTCATCAGCGGGGAAAGGGAAAGGCAGACCCTAAACGTACTTTTAACAACGGAATTAAGCCCCCTAGGTATTGTTGTCAGCAAGTTAATATCAGCCTGTTCCTTTACAGCACTGCTGTTAATATCAACCTTGCCTCTCTACAGCCTCGTGTTTATGTTCGGTGGCTTAGCACCGATACAGATCATGGGTGTACTTAGTTTCTTTTTGGTGGCTATGTTTTTGTTTGCAGCCATTGGCGTGGCTTGCTCAACCTATTTTAAAAGAACCGGCATAAGCACCATTACCACCTATGGTATTGTCTTTTTCCTGGTGGCAGGAACAGGTTTTTTAGCAGCCTTTATCCAGGAACTTTATCAACAACAAGCCCGAATGGCTATGATTCAACTGGAGCAGACCCCTTTGGTTGTTATGTTGCTGCAAGATACCAACCCTGTGATCGTCATGCTAAGAATATTAGGCGAGGGTGCTACCATCGGTCCTGGGCGAGAAATGTGGCTGCCCTACTGGGGAACCTTTGCCCTGACCTACCTTGTTTTAGCCCTGGTCTTAATCCTATGGAGTGGCTGGAAGTTAAATCCCATCAACCAGTATCGAAAACTATTTCGCAAATAAAAAACAGCCACTGGAAGTGTTTTAGAACCTTCCAGTGGCTGTCCCATTTATAAGATATCTTGATATTTTTGCCGCCCATACAAAACCCGCATGATGACTACTTGCTTCTCGGTTTCATTAATGGTATAAAAAACGACATAGTTATCAACGATTATTCTACGATATCCTTTGGCTTCCAGGTAGGTATCCAGAATCATACCCCCATAAAATGGATACTGCCTGAGCCGCAAAATATTCTTTTCTATTTTTTCTAATAAACCCTTGGCTGCTTGATCAGAAAACGGCTTTTGTGAAATATAGTTATAAATTTGTTCTAAATCTTCCGTGGCGATGGGAGTTAATTTAAGGCTGTATTCACCCTTTGACATATTTATTTCTCAGATTAGCAAAGACTTCTTCAGCATCTTTTAAGGGGATGCCACTTGCTAATTGTATCTCTGCCTCGGCAAGCTTTTTGTAAAGGTCAACCTTAGCCAATTCCCTTTCATAGGTTTCTATACTCATTACTACTAAATCACCATAACCGTTTTTAGTAATAAAGATTGGCTCTTTCTTGTTATGACATAGCTCAGAAATCTCTGTTGTATTTCGCAGATCCGATATGGGCCTAATTTCTGGCATTCAATCACCCCCCATATGTCATTATTATGTACTTATTATAGCAAAATAATGACGTGGATACCATGCATTTAGATCAAGAATCTTAACCTGGTATTAGTAGAACGGAGGCTAAGCAAATAGCTAACTCACGTCCCATGGTCCAGTGGCTAGAACTTCAGTGCCTTGCCATTCAAATAATCGCATTTCTTGCCCTGCCAGGTATCCTTTTCCGCCAGGGTATGTTCGATGGCTTGTTTAATCTTCCACCAACTGGTGCTCCAGTTGGAAAAAAGCTGATTATCCTGGGGTCCTTTACCTACCAGACGTTGAATCACTACCTCTGGGTCTAAATACTCCAGAAAGGTCACAACCCGGGTGATATATTCCTCCAGGGGGATGATTTTAAATTCCCCTCTTTCATACATGCTGGCCAGAGCCGTTCCCTTTACCACATAGAGTGAGTGTAGTTTTACATAATGGATGCCAAGGGCAGTAAGAATTTTGGCATTTTCAATGACGTCCAAAGGATTATCCCAGGGCAGGTTGAGAATGATATGTACACAGATTTCAAAGTTTCTCTGCTTTATTCGCTGTACCGCATCAATAAATTCTGCCAGGGTATGGCCCCTGTTGACCTTAGTAAGGGTGTGATAATTCACGGTTTGCAGGCCCAATTCAATATTTATGTCTAATCCCCGCTGAAGTTTAATTTCTTGTAAAAAATCCAAATAAGAGTCATTAATACAATCAGGGCGAGTGGAAATGGATATGCCTACGATATCTTCTTCAGCCGCCGCTGCCAGTATGTTTTCCTTAAACTGCGGCAGGGGCAGATAGGTGTTGGTGAAGGCCTGAAAATATACAATAAACTTTTTAGCATTAAAACGGCGAATGAAAAAGTCTTTGTTTTCCTGGATTTGCTGTGTAATACTCAGGGTGTTGGGCAGACATTCAAAGCCTGCACCCTCCTCATCACAGAAGATACAACCACCGCGACCCACAATGCCATCACGGTTTGGGCAAGAACCAGGCAGATTAACGGGTAATTTGTATACCTTTTGACCAAATTTTTTAACCAAGTGGTCTGAATATTGACGATAGCGAGTGGATTTTTCGATCATTTTATTTACCTCGAATAACAGATTAGTCTTTAGTAATAGGGTCAGGCTTGACCCATTGCCAAAAATAAGTCAATAAGTCAAGCCTGACCCCCAAACCTTGTCCCTGCCAGTTAGTATATCACGGTAACTTCGGCAACAACAACTTTTTAAAGACAAGGAGGACGGTTTTCTGTCACAGACAGAAAACCGTCCTCCTTATTTCAGCTTATTTTAACATATGAAAAACCTGCTCAACATCCTTATCACCACGACCGGAGATGTTAACGATAATAATTTGATCTTGTTTGAGGGTAGGGGCAACTTTGATTGCCTGGGCCACGGCGTGGGCACTTTCCAGGGCCGGTATAATCCCTTCGGCTTTTGATAATACCTGAAAGGCAGCCAGGGCCTCATCGTCACTAATGGCCACATATTCAGCCCTGCCGGAGGCTTTTAAATAACTGTGTTCGGGTCCTACACCAGGGTAATCTAATCCCGCAGATATTGAATGGGTCATTAAAGGTTCCCCATTTTCATCCTGCATGACGTAGCATTTAAAGCCATGTAAAATCCCTGGTTTACCTGCACATAATGGTGCGGCATGTTGGCCTGTGGCCAAACCTTTACCGCCGGGCTCAACGCCAACCATATGAACTTCTTTATCCTCCACGAAGGGATAGAATAAACCGATGGCATTGCTGCCGCCACCTACGCAGGCCATAAGATAGTCTGGTAAACGCCCTTCACTTTTTAGTATTTGGGCTTTGGCTTCAATACCGATGATTGACTGGAAGTGTCTTACTATCAGAGGGTAAGGATGGGGGCCTACGGCGGAACCCAACATATAATAGGTATTATCCGAATTTGCCACTAGATCCTGTAAAGCCACATCCACTGCATCTTTAAGGGTTTTCGTGCCAGTGGTTACTTTAACGACCTTAGCACCAAGCAATTCCATGCGAAAAACATTGAGGGCTTGACGTTTGGTATCCTCTTCGCCCATATAAACGACACATTCCATATCAAACATGGCGCAGGCCGTAGCGGTAGCCACGCCGTGCTGGCCGGCGCCAGTTTCTGCAATAACTCTTTTTACACCCATTCTTTTGGCTAGTAAAACTTGACCAAGTACATTGTTAATCTTGTGTGAGCCAGTATGGTTAAGATCTTCTCTTTTGAGATAAATTTTGGCTCCACCCAATTTTTTCGTTAATCTTTCTGCAAAATAAAGGGGATTAGACCGTCCAACATATTGCTGATTATAATAATTAAGCTCAGAAATAAAATCAGGATCATCTTTATAGCGCAAGAAAGCCGCTTCCAGATCATCCAATACCTTTTTAAGTGAATCCGGGACATAGGCTCCGCCAAATTCACCATAAAGACCTGTTAAATTACTCATCTCGTCTCCTCCTCTAATTTAAAAACTATCCTCAGCTAGGCTAAAAATAAAACTGTTTTTATAGTATCATGGATATTCGATCGATACAACAATTATTTAACATTTAGAGGGGTTTATTGCACTTCCTCAAAAGTGATAATATAATACAATAAAAAATGGAGGTTGAAACTGCTTTGTTTTCCAAAACTTGTTCTTCCGTATTAGAAGCGATTGGCAATACACCTATGATAGAATTATCCCGAATTGCCGGGGAATTACCCGGCAAGATATATGCTAAAGCAGAGTTTATGAATCCCACTGGCAGTATGAAAGATCGTATAGCCCTAAGGATGATTGAAGATGCCGAAAGAGAGGGGAAAATTCAACCTGGCAGTATTATCGTTGAAGAAACCAGTGGCAATACCGGTATTGGTCTGGCAATGGTCTGTGCGATCAAGGGCTATAAATTTATTGCCGTTATGTCAGAGGGCAATAGCCCCGAACGCCGGCAGATATTACAAGCCATGGGGGCTAGGGTTGAACTGGTACCCCAGGTAGAAGGCGGCAAACCAGGCAAGGTAACCGGTGAGGATTTGGCCCTGGTGGAAAAAAGAGCGGAGGAATTAACGTCAGAACTAAGGGCTTTCTGGGCAAATCAGTTTCATAATCCTAGCAATTGCCAAGCCCATTATGATACCACTGCCCAAGAAATATGGGAGCAGATGGGTGGTAAAATTGATTATTTCTTAGACGTAGTAGGCACCTCTGGTACATTTACAGGCATAGCTAGTGCCCTAAAGGATAAGGACCCCAAAATTCAATGTTGGGCTGTGGAGCCTGCCTCTGCGTCGGTACTGGCTGGCAAGCCTGTAACGAATCCTCAACACGTACTCCAAGGCTCCAGCTATGCGAAGGTGCCGGCCCTTTGGAACGCTCACGTGTGTGATGGGTACATTTCAGTGACCGATGGCGAGGCTATTCGTGCAGCAAGGCGCTTAGCCACCGAGGAGGGACTTTTTTGTGGCTACACTGCCGGAGGCAATACTTCTGCAGCTATCAGGCTGGCAGGTTGGTGTGACCCAGGTGCCAGGATTGTTACGATCCTTTGTGACAGTGGGATGAAGTATCTAAGTACGGATTTGTATCAAGTAAGTGAATAGATGATTTTTTACCTTCAGCCCCCGCTGAGTTGATCGAGGGCATTGAAAATCTTCCGGTTTTCTGAATAACTGTATAGAGCATTAAAAAAGCTGCTCTTCATTCCATATAGTTGGAAGGAAGAATCAGCTTTTTTTATTGTTAGCTTATACTTTTAAGATGACTTATTCGCTCCGAGGATGACGCTATATCATACCCGTGTCTGTTTCAACTCACTATCTTTTGCTTCAATGAGTGTTTCTAATTGTTTTCTGTCATTTTTTCACCTGTAGTAATGGTTGCAGCTGTAATGATCCGCTCTTCGCTCATAGCTGCTTTAAATAACTTTTTCAGTATCCTCAGTTGATCCAGTGGAACAATTTTACCATATTTCGAATATTTAGACATAATATATTGTAGAAAATGGGGAAACTTTGTATAATTTTTACATGTGTTTTTTGCTATAGTGACACATGTTTGTCACAAAATAGTTGTTAAAAGCATATATAGCTTAATTAATTAAATGACGAATAAGGGGGAGAAGTTTTTATGAAGTTGAGATTGGGGGCAAAGATTAGGGCAGGTTTCGCGATTGTCTTATTGCTAACTGCTATTGTTTCTGCCATAGCAGTTGTTCAGCTTAATGCTGTTAGTCGTGATTTCGATGAAGTACCGATCGTCTTAAAAAGATTGGTGATTGCCAAAAAGATCCAGTATAATACGGCCATGCAATCGGCTAACATAAGAGGATATTTTGCCTACTCTGATATGAAGTTTATGGATGAATGTCAGCGTTACGGTCAAGAAAATATTAAACTTGAGCAAGAACTGATCGACATGGCCAGAAGCGAAGTTAACCGTCAGGCAGCGGAGGAAATAAAAGAACTTAGTAAAGCCTATAATGATATTATTGATAGTACGGCGGATTTATTTAAGCAGGGGAAAATTAAAGAAGGTACCGAACAGGCGGTTACCAAGGGAGTACCCATAGCAAACCAATTATCAGAAAAGGCTAATAGTTATGCAGATAGAAGAGAGAAGGAACTGGTTGCTCTTGCGGAACAGGTGGGGCAAAATAGTATAAAAGTAGCAAGCATGGTTGGGACCATTGCCATCATTGCTTTTCTAGCAGGTATTTTAGTAAGCTTTTTTATCATACGGATGATTACAAAACCAATAAAAAGCCTTACAGATGGTTCAGAAGTTATGGCTAAGGGTGATCTTACATACCGGGTGCCGGAAACGAACCGTACGGATGAGATCGGAGACCTGACCAGGGCAATTAATGAAATGGCCAAAGCCAGGCACCAGGCTATGGTTAAGATTCGGGATATCGCCCATACCCTGGCCGCCCACAGTGAACAACTAACCGCAGCCAGTGAAGAAGCCAGTGCTACCATTGAAGAAATATCCGGTACGACGCAAAATGTGGCGGCCGTATCGGAGCAAAGTACTGCCAGTGCAGACAGTGCCGCTGAAGGGTCAGAACAAGTCAGACTGGTGGCACAGGAAGGGAATGAGGCAGTAAAAAATGCTGTAGCAAAAATTGGACATATTGAGAAGGATACCAGGAATCTGGTAATAACCATTAAGGAACTGGGTGATCAATCTCAACATATCGGACAAGTTATTGAGGTTATTTCAGGAATAGCTGAACAGACCAATCTACTGGCGTTAAATGCTGCCATAGAGGCTGCTCGGGCAGGTGAGCAGGGGCGAGGTTTTGCTGTAGTGGCTGAAGAAGTTCGCAAGCTGGCGGAACAATCCGCCAATTCTACGATGCAAATTGCCAATACGATCAAAAAAATTCAAGAAGAAATAAATAAGGCTAATCGAAAGATGGATGAGAATGTTTCAGCAGTTGAGGAAGGGGTAATGATTGCGAATCAAGCAGGGGAGGCCTTAAATAAAATTATTGAGCAAATCGATATGAGTGTAGAAGCAATCAATCAGATTGCTATTGGTTCCAAGCAGGTTAGTGAAGGTACGCAGCAACTGGCAGGGGCATCTGAGCAAGTAAGCTCTACGATTCAGCAGCAAGCCGGTGCTTCTCAACAACTAGCTAAGATGGCAGAAGAACTGGAAGGCATGGTTAGACAATTTAAAATTTAGTGGATGCCAGGCACACACTTAACCAATTGATTGAAAACTGAAAACCCTTTGTATAAGTTAACGGAGAGGTAATGAGTTAAAAGCCTCTCCGTTAGGCATATAGAAATTCCCGGCTGCTAACCGGGAATTTTTTTTGCCATAACGGAAAGTATAAATCCAAGAAGTAGTCACATTGGGCTGCAAGTTCATAATAAAGCGATGTAAAATTAGGATGGTGAGGGAGAATATGTACTTTTTTCGTACCATAACAGTTAACCCGACAATTCCCGATAGAATTGTAAGGTTAAGAGAATTATCCTATAACTTATGGTTTAGTTGGCATGCTGAGGTATTGGAGCTTTTCAGGAAGATTGATGAAGAAAAATGGCATGACCTAAACCACAATCCAGTGAAGTTCTTGTTGGAAGTTAAACAGGAAGATTTGGAAAAAATTTCAAAGGATCAAGATTTCCTAGCTTTATATGACAGAGTAATCGCTGATTTTGATGAATACATGAAAGGAGAATCTTGGTATAAGAAGAAATATCCGGATTTGCTAAATAGGCCAGTGGCCTATTTTTCAGCAGAGTTTGGCCTACATGAGTCTTTACCAATCTATTCCGGAGGCCTTGGAATTCTGGCCGGGGATCATTGTAAAGCTGCCAGTGATATTGGCTTGCCGCTGGTTGGTGTAGGACTGTTGTACAAACATGGGTATTTTACCCAAAAAATAAATCGGGAAGGCTGGCAAGAAGCCCACTATCCCTATCAAAATTACCATCAGATGCCAGCTAAACCTGCCTTAGATAAAGAAGGAAAAGAAATTATTATTCCGGTACAGTTGCCTGGAAGAATTGTCTACCTTAAAATATGGCAGATTGATGTAGGGCGTATTAAAATTTACCTGATGGATGCCGATATAACCATGAATCATGATGAGGATCGACAGTTAACAGCTCAACTTTACGGGGGAGATAAGAATACCCGGATAGCACAGGAAATGCTGCTGGGCATCGGTGGGGTTAAGGCCCTGAGACAGCTGGGCATTCATCCAGCAGCCTGGCATATCAATGAGGGGCATGCAGCCTTCTTGTGTATAGAAAGGTTGCGTGAACTGGTGGAGAGAGGAGTACCCTTTGCCACAGCAAAGGAGGTTGTGCGAGCCAGTACGATCTTCACCACGCATACCCCGGTACCCGCTGGCCATGATGTTTTTGATTCTGACATGGTTAATCACTATTTAAACCAATATTATGGGCTGTTGGGCATCGATCATAGCGGTTTTATGTCCCTTGGTTGGGATGCTAAACGCAATAATTTTAACATGACGATTTTAGCTATGAATTTTGCATCTTATTGCAATGGTGTTAGTAAGTTACATGGTGACGTGACGAGAAAAATGTTTCATTATCTTTATGAAAGCATACCGGAAGAAGAGGTGCCCATTTTTTCCATCACCAATGGTATTCATACCCCCACTTGGCTTGCCAATGAGTTAAAAACTTTGTTTAATGCCTACCTTGATCCAACATGGCAGTATAACATTTGTGACCAGAGCCTATGGCGGGCCATTGATAACATTCCGGATCAAAAACTTTGGGATTTGCATGTCGGCTTAAAGAAAAAGGCCGTTCAGTTTATGCGGGATACTCTAAGGTGCCAGAAATATCGAAACCAGGAAGCAGCCGAGAACATTGGTGAAGTGGATGATTATTTAAATCCAAATGCCTTTACCATTGGTTTTGCCAGACGTTTTGCCACTTATAAGAGGTCTACACTATTGTTTAGGGATAAAGAAAAACTCGCTAAGCTATTGAGTGACCCGGAACGCCCGGTACAAATTATTTTTGCCGGCAAGGCACATCCTGCTGACAGACCAGGGCAAGAATTAATCAAAGAAATTTACCAGATGTCACAACAGGAGCCATTTAAAGGGAAAATTGTATTTATCGAAAACTATGATATAAATGTAGCAAGGCACATGGTCCAAGGAGTAGATATGTGGTTAAATACTCCTCGCTGGCCGATGGAAGCCAGCGGTACCAGCGGCATGAAAGCAGCGGTAAACGGAGTGGTTAATTGCAGTGTATTAGACGGCTGGTGGCCCGAGGCTTACAATGGGAAAAATGGCTATGCCATTGGCAAACAAACCGGTTATCGGACGGAGGAAGAACAAGATAGTGATGATGCTTATCACCTATATGCTTTATTAGAGGAAAAAATCATACCGACCTATTATAACGATCAAGACGATTGTCCGAAGGGTTGGATTAAGGTAATGAAAGAGTGCATTAAAACCATTGCACCACAATTTAGTACGGAAAGAATGGTTAAAGAGTATACGGAACGTTTTTATAATGAGGCGATCCGTAGGGGTGAAAGATTCTCAACCGGTAATTTTCAAACCGCAGTTGAAGTTCAAGATTTTAAACGTTATATAAAAGAAAACTGGCATCATGTAGCAGTTAAATCCGTTGATGCCGAAGGTATTTCGCGTCAACTTAAGGTCGGAGATGAGCTTGATCTTGCGGTTGATGCTTACCTTGGTCCAATAAAACCAGAGGATGTAGTAGTAGAAATAGTCCATGGCTGTGAAAATGGACGTTCTCTGGTAAATGTAAAAACAACACCCCTTAGGGTTCAAGCCCAAGGTACAGATGGGAATTACCATTATCAAGGTGGTTTTAAGCTAGACCAAGGCAGTTATGGGTTTTCTGTAAGAATTCGACCAGAGCATCCCCTCTTTGCAACAAATTTTGAGCTTCCCTTGGCCAGTTGGACCAGGAATTTTTAACAAACATAAAAGCCCGCCGTCGCAACGGCGGGCTTTTGGCATGCTAACCCTTGATTAGCTCCAGATTCGGATTATTACAGTGGGTCCTTCCTACTTTAGCCATTGAATACCACTGATCACCTATGAAAACCCGCACAATATCAGCAGTAAAATCATTGCCGCTGCCATGATAACTGCAGTTTTCTAAAAGAGAGGAACCAACCCCATAGATGTCTACCGGCACCTGAAGCTTTTCAAACTTCTTAATTTTTTCCACATTAAAACCGCCGGTAACGACAATTTTAACATCCTTACACCATGTTATAGCCAGGTCTCTGGCTGGGGCTGGTATGTTCCACCGGAGGTAAGCATGATCAATGGCCTTGCGCATATTCCATACCAGTCTGGGGTTGACACCAAGGTCAAGTTCTTCAGCACCTAAGGGTTCGACAGAAAGATCCCTCATACTGCCAGAGGTATCGGACCTTACGGCAAATAGTTTATATTTTTTGGCTTCTTCAAGGTTTCCTTCGGAGTAATACTGCCAGTATTTTTCAAACATTTTTTCCATAACCAGCAAAGTATCTCCAACACAGTCATTATGAAAATCCACCAAGGCAATTCTAGGTACTTCTGCTGGGATAATCCTGGAAAATTGAGCCATTGTTTCAGCAGTATCGCCTAAAAAACAGGCAATGGCTGAGTGAGCGACGGTTCCCCCGCCTTTACCACCCCACCAATCCCCTTGATCATCCGTTGAAACAAAGGTGGAAGAATTTTTGTTATGCTTATGATTGTAGGCTTGTACAGCCAGTGAATAGGCATAGCCATGTAAAGCTTGAAGTTTATAGTGGGTAAACCTAGCAGGGAAGAATAATACATCTTTGCCTTGGGTAGCTTCCAGCACATTGTAAACATTGGTTGCCACCCGGGAGGCTTCTGTGAGAGCCCCTAAAATGGGAGTCTCTAATTTTGCAATATCCCGGTAACGTCCTCTTATCTTTAAAACAGGCTGTACATTTTGTGGATCACCAGCATAAAAGGCAAAGGTACCATCTTGGATTGCTTCAACCTCCAATTGTTCATAGGTATTCATGAACCGATTGTTTTCATCAAAATAGCCCGTACAATCCTCAAGAATAGCCAAGGATTCATCTACACCTGCTATTAAACTAAAGGGTTTTCTACGGGTAAAAAATTGCATTTCAACCTTTAAATCACCCGTATTGACTAACTTTTCATTGATTTCTTTAATATCACTAATTCCTTGAAAGGTATAATTTTCTTTGGCTAGGGTTTCAAGTATATTAAAAATATTGATAAAATAAGCATCCGAGTACCAACCAAGCTGCATTCTCTCGACGTCGATGGCAAATAATTTTTTGTCTAATCGCTTATTATTGAATAAGGTCATTTTGCATCATCACCTAGTTTGTAAGATTTTCTAACCTTTGTTATTTTAACACATGTTATGTAAGAAAATTTGCATAACATGAAATGCACGGGGTAAAGTTTATTTTACCAAGGTAATAGGGCAGTGGGATAAGTTAAGAATCCGATGGCTGACACTTCCTAATACGATGCCCTGCAAATTTGTCAAGCCTCTGGAACCCAAAACAATATGACTGAAATTATTAAGTTTGGCGAATTCTGTTATTTTAGCTGCTGGGTCACCATTAATCAATTGTTTTTTAACCTCAAAACCAAGCTTGTTAAATTCCGCTACCTGTTCATTGATAATTTGCCAGCCGCGGTTAATCGCTTCTTGTTCGATTAAGGAAATATCTGTTGAATTATTAGAAAACCGATTGATTTCCCTGCGTATATTAACGGCGTGGATGACTGTAATATCCAAATCAGCTATTAGCTGTGTAAGGTTAGCCAGGTATGCCGCGGCTCGTTTAGCGTTAGCTGAACCATCAACGGCTAACAAATATTTATACATGCATTATCCCCCTAGTAAGAGTTATCATTTTCATACTATTATAATATATCCGTTACTATTTTGCAGAAAATAGTGCCAATAGATGCAATAATGGGAGCTAAACAATTTTTTGCTTTTTGCAGCGGACAATTTAGTATATAATAAATTATCTGTGTCTTTAAATCCCATTCCTAGGATAAAGGGGTATGAATAAAACAATGAAGGTAATCATCGATGCGGATGCCTGTCCCAAGGGAGTGTTGTCCATTGCCCAAAATACTTGTTTAGAGTATGGCTTGGAACTGTGGACGGTGGCCAATTTTAACCATAATATAAGATCCGAACATCATATTACCGTAGGCAACTCATCCCAGGAAGCAGATATTGAAATTATGAATATCACTAAATCCGGTGATATTGTAGTGACACAGGATTGGGGCTTGGCCGCCATGGTTTTAGCCAAGGGGGCTGGGGCCATATCACCAACAGGAAGGATTTTTCAAGCAGCTACCATTGATTTTTTATTGGAAGAGCGAGAAATAAAGGCCAAACATCGTAGAACCGGAGGACGGACGAAAGGGCCCCAGAAACGAAAGCTTTTGGATGATTTGCAGTTTCATAGGGAGTTAGTAAGACTGATTGATGAGATGTCGTGAAAACCATCCATATAGATAAATAATATTCTCACAAAGCAGGGAAAGATCTAATTTTGTCGAAATAATTTGTTATGTTGAAAAATTAGGTCTTTTTATTTATACAGGTCAGACCAGCCTACCATCAAATAGACATGTGGTCTACCAATAAACATACGGAGGCGATAAGTGAATGTCTAAGGAACAAGCAATTGAAGCATTATTTAAGGCTCTTGGTAAAGAAAATGTAACAACAGAACATGAAGAATTACAATGTTATTCCTTTGATGCCACCGCAGACATGCCCAGTCAAATGCCCGATGTTGTAGTTACACCCACCTGTACGAAAGATGTGGTGGAGATTTTAAAGATTGCCAACCAGTACAAAGTGCCTGTATATCCCAGGGGTTCCGGAACCAACCTTTGCGGCGATACCATACCCCTTAAGGGTGGTATTATTTTAAGAATGCAAAAGATGAATAAAATAATCGAGGTAGATGCAGACAACCTGGTGGCAGTCGTGCAGCCTGGTGTGATCATTAATGAATTAAACACGGCGGTGGCTCCCTTTGGTCTAATCTATCCGCCGGACCCAGGTACGGTAGCCACCGCGACCATGGGTGGCAGTGTTTCTGAATGTTCCGGGGGTTTAAGAGGTTTGAAATACGGTGTGACAAAAAACTATGTCATGGGTCTGGAAGTTGTTATGATTGACGGAACGGTTGCTAAATTCGGCGGCAAAACCGTTAAGAATGTAACTGCCTATGACATGGTAAAGCTTTTTACTGGCGCCGAGGGCACCCTGGGTGTGATTACAGAAATTACCGTAAAATTGATTCCAGCACCTGAAGCAAGGAAATCGATGATGGCACATTTTGATAAGTTAGAGGATGCAGGGAATACGGTTACGGAAATTGTACGTAGCAAGGTAATTCCTGCCACGATGGAAATCATGGACCAGGTTACCATTCGCACGGTGGAGAATTTTGCCAAGGTGGGTCTGCCAACTGATTGTGAAGCCCTACTGTTGATAGAAGTTGATGGTATTCCTGAGGTGGTTGAGCGGGAAGCAGCTACTGTTGTCAAGGTGGTGGAAAAGAACAGGGGTAAAATTAAAGTAGCCAAGGATGACAAAGAACGTGATGGTCTCTGGGCAGCCCGTCGTGCAGCATTACCTGCTCTGGCCCAGATGAAACCAACCACTGTTTTAGAAGATGCCACGGTACCTCGAAGCAAATTGACCGAGATGCTGGTGGCCTTGCAAAACATTGCTAAAAAATACAATTTGCATATTGGAACCTTTGGTCATGCCGGGGACGGTAACCTCCATCCAACCATTTTAACGGATGAGCGTGATGCCGAGGAAATGCAGAGAGTTCATCAGGCCGTTGATGAAATCTTTAAGATAGCCCTGGAACTGGGCGGAACCATCAGCGGTGAGCATGGTATCGGTATGGCTAAGGCCAAATACCTGCCTTTAGAATTTGGTGAGCAGGGCGTCGAGATCATGCGTAAAGTTAAAAGGGCACTGGATCCCGAAAATTTATTAAACCCAGGAAAAATGATGGGCTAAAGGGGGGCAGTTAATGGCTATCTATGATAACATCAAGGAAATGGAAGAAGAGATTATTAAATGTATGAAATGCGGCAACTGCCAGGCCGTGTGTCCAGTATATAAAGAAATCCTCTCAGAATCCGGGGTAGCCAGAGGGAAAATCCAATTGGCGGCAAGGATTTTAAAGGGACAGGCTCGATTTAGCCATGAACTTTACAAAAAGTTTGATCTGTGTTTACAATGTCAAGCTTGTACTGCCAACTGTCCCTGTGGTGTCAAGGCCCATAAAATTATCACGGCTGCCAGGGCCGAATTGGCTAGGCAGAAGCTGCTGCCCTTTGCTAAAAAGGCAGCTTTCGATGTAATTAAAAAACCGGTCTTATTTGATTTGGGTCTTCGTTTGGGTAGTTCCTTTCAGGGCTTGGCCTTTCGTAAAAATGCCACTGGTATGAGTCCCAGGTTCCCCATTGGTTTAGAAATGCGCCGGGTTGTTCCCAACTTGGCCAGTCGTCCCCTGCGTTCGGAATTGCCGGAAGTAAATAAGGCACCGAACGCTCGTAGAAAGGTTGCATTTTTTACTGGCTGTGTAACCAATTATATTTATACCAATGTTGGTAAAGCTGTGGTGGATGTACTAAATCGTAACGGTGTTGATGTCATTATCCCTAAGGAGCAGCATTGCTGTGGTGCTCCGGCTGCCATTAATGGTGATATTGAAACAGGTAAGGCCATGGCTAAATCCCATGTTGATATTTTTAGTAAATTGGACGTGGAGGCCATTATTACCGTCTGTGGCACCTGCGGTGGTACCTTTGAAGAAAAATATGTTGAGTTGTTGGCGGACGATCCTGTTTATGCTGCCAGGGCTAAGGCCGTTGCCGAAAAAATTTGCGATATTTCTGAGTACCTGGTAGATGACTTAAAGGTTGATTTCACGAAGTTAGGGATGGTTGATATGACCTTCACTTACCATGAGCCCTGCCATATTGGCCGGGGTATGGGTCTGACACGCCAACCCCTAGAAATGCTGACCAAGCTGCCCGGTGTTACCTATAAAGCCATGAGAGAGCCGAATCGCTGCTGTGGTGGAGCTGGTTCCTTTAGTTTAACTAACTATCCCGTATCCTATCAAATTCTTAAGAAGAAACTGGCCGATGTTCAGGATACGGCCAGCTCCGTTGTGGTCACTGGTTGTGGCTCCTGCCGGATGCAAATAGAAGATGGTCTGGCCCAGGAAAACATGCCCCATAAAGTACTGCATGTTATTGAGGTGATACAGCAAGCTTATCAAAATGGTCAGTAGGTATTCTTAAAAATTGGCTTAAACTTTTTTTAAAATAAATATTTCCCAATTTTAAGAAGAGAATGTCAATCGTTATGTGACAAATAACTGTTTGTTAAGTTATCAAGAGAGTCATTATTTATATATATAAAGTTTTCCTAATGGTGACAATGATAGTAGCATGATTGTTAGCAAGACCCATCCATTGTCGATGGGTTTTTTTTTGTGTCATAAATTAATTATCTTTATGTAATTGGATTTGCATGACTTAAACTATATAATATAAGAGGTATTTTCTATAAATATAATGCAAACAGTTGACCCAATTATTTTCCTCTGCTAATGTCCAAGGTAATAAAGCTTCTTAAATATTAACGAACATGAGGGACATGGTAAATTGTCACTAAATGAGGTGATGGCCGTGGAAATCATCCCCAATGTCAGGAAGCGCATCTTTTTTACCATTACTGCCCTAATCATGGGCTTACTACTATTATTTGTTTTTCAGGCTACCAACAATTACACCACACAAAAGGGTGTATTGGCAGGAATTGAAGAACGTCGGTTAAAGATTAACCAAATTACCAGGGCAGTTAAACTATCAGAGGATATGAACAATCGTGGGCGGACTGATCAGAAATCAATCCGTGAGTTGGAACAAACTGCCACTTTTCTGCTGCCTATCATGCACACTTCAGAAGGAAAGATGCTGGTGCAGGATTTGTTATTGGCCATTGAAAGTGTAAACCAGGGTGGCGATTTAGACCAGTTGGTCTCGGTCTGCAGGAAATTAAGTGCCTTCCAGCAAAAACGTTTGGGTGAGGATTTGTGGCTGTTGGAAACAGAAATTATGGGACGGGGATTGAATCATCTGGTAATATCCATAATCATCACGATCATTTTAGGATTTGCTGTGGCCTGGGGTTTACATCGGTTAGCGAGGGAATATTTACTAACAAGGGTGGTATTGCAGGGAACCACCAACGGAATTATTGTAGGAAACGAAAAAGGGCGAGTGGCCATACTAAATGATACCCTTTGTAAACTACTGGGGGTTTGTAAGAAAAGGGGTATGGTTGGTGTTCCTTTAGCTGAGGTAGGCGAACCGGGTAGGATACTGGCCATGGCTATTCAGGAAAACAATTTTATGCAAGGGCGGGAAATCTGCTTCCTAGGCCCAGATGGCAAAGAAATTTGTTTTCTGATTGATACCATACCCTGGCAGGATGAGAATGGCAAACTTCTGGGCGGTATGGCTGTGGTTAGGGATTATACCAAGCAATGGGCTGAAAAGCAAAGGGCCACGGCAGAAAATATTGAGCTCAAGGAAAAGGCAGAAAGGGACTCCATGACTGGCCTTTACAATTATAGAGCTTTCATTGAACATATGCAGCAATTGGTTAGGCGCAAAAACCAACGGCGTTTTTCTTTATTAATGATCGATTTGGATAATTTTAAGGTTTTCAATGATACCCTGGGTCACCTAGCCGGGGATTGCCTGCTGGGGGATTTAGCGAACATTATGGTAAACGCAGTTCGAGATGATGACATGGTTGCCCGGTATGGTGGAGATGAGTTTGTCATCATACTTCAAGGGGCCAATCTAAATAGGGCCATCGATGTTGGGGAAAGGCTCAGACTGAATATAGCGAATTATCCCTTTGCTGGTCAGGAATGTTTACCCGGTGGCAGGGTAACCGTATCAATGGGTATTTCTGTGTACCCGGAAAATGGTTCAAATGTTAGAGAACTCATTCGATGTGCGGATGCCGCTTTATATCAGGCTAAGAGGGTATCCCGGAATAGATTGGAATACTACCAGCCAGAGACATCTGATCCAAAGGAAGCAGTAGGAGTGTTAAACAATTGAAGCTTGGTGGTGAAGGCTGTGAAACTACCTGTACGTTACCTATTACCCGGGATGGTGCTTGCCAGTCCAATTATTAGTAAAAACCAGCACCTACTCCTAGGTAAAGGAGTTATACTAACTGCAAAACTTATTTCATCGATTAAAAAATACGGTATTTTAGTTGCTGATGTAGATATTTTAGGTAAGGAATTTGAACAACAAGATAATGGGATTGACTATAGCGTAAGTTTAAATGCAGTCAGTTTGGTTGAGGAACTGGTCAAGGGGGGTGGCTCGGTCAATTACAAGAAGATTCTGCTTACTGTAGACTCGATTATTGAGGAAATACTTGAGGGAAAAGCAGTTACAAGTAATTTAACTAGTTTATGCTCCGTTGACATGTATACCTTTGCCCATTGTGTTGACGTTTGTATTCTTTCTATAGCCGCTGGTGCCTTACTTCATTACGATCGAAAGAAGCTGTTAACCCTGGGCACAGGAAGCCTGCTGCATGACATAGGAAAAATTAAGGTGCCCAATTGGATATTAAATAAACCCGATAAACTTACCCCGGAAGAATTTGAAGAGATGAAAAGACACTCCTGTCACGGCTATCAAATGGCTAAACATATATATGATATTGCGTCCGTAAGCAAAGAAATCATTTTAAATCACCATGAAAAATATGACGGATCTGGTTACCCCAGGGGTCTTAAGGGTAACGAAATATCCGATATGGCTGCCATATGTTCGGTGGCTGATGTTTACAATGCCATAACAACCGATCGTATATATAGAAAGGCACTGCCACCGCACGAAGCCTATGAGATGATCATGGCTGCCGGGGATCTTATGTTTAAAAATGATGTAGCGATGACCTTTCTTAAGCTTATCAAACCCTACCCGGTGGGTTCTGCGGTAATCCTAAGCAACGATATGAAGGGTATCGTTATCGATTTAAAAGAAGAATTAATTTTTAGACCGATGATTCGGATCATTGATACGAATGAAATTATTGATTTGAAAGACCATTACAATTTAGTCATCACAGGTCTTTTGAGCAACGAGGAGGTGCAGCAACTGGCGATAAAATAAGAAGGGGGATTTGTATGGGAAAGACCATTAAAGGTAAATTTACATTATTTATCGTGTTAATTGTTCTTTTCACGGTTGTACTGACAGTTGGACCGACCACATACATATGCAGCAATATCACAAAAACAATTTTATTAGAGCATTCCAAAGACGGCATGGAGGGCATTGCTACAACCATTGAAAATCTACGTCAGCAAGCTTCTGTACAGGCCACTTTGCTTGCTGATTACCCGGGGGTTGCCCAGGCTGTGGAAGAAAGGGATACGGATAGATTATTAGCATTATTAACTCCCCTTGCTAAAGGAAACAGCTTGGATTTTGTTACAGTCACGGATGAGGCAGGGATGGTCATAGCCAGAGTCCATGAACCAGATAAAAAAGGTGACAGTGTATTAAGTCAACAAGCTGTTCAACTGGCCCTAAGGGGGGAAAATCAGGCCTTTATTGAATCTGGTACAGTGGTTAAGCTATCTGCCCGGGCAGGTATACCAGTCAAGGGCCAGGAGGGTAAAATTGTTGGGTCTTTAGCCCTGGGCTATGATTTATCCCGGCCACAAGTGGTGGATTCCCTAAAAAGTCTTTTTGGTACAGATATTACCTTGTTTTTACAAGATGTTAGGGTAAATACCACCCTCATTAAAGATGGCAAACGTTTGATTGGAACAAAATTAGACCCCCAGGTAGCAGAAATAGTTTTACAGAAACAACAAAATTATTTGGGTGAGGCAGAGGTGCTGGGCATACCTTATATTACCTCCTATATGCCGCTAAAGGGACCGGATGGCAAGGCCTTGGGAGTTATTTTTGCGGGGGAACCGAAGGCTAAATTGGATCAGGCAATCAATCAAATTTTAAAAACAGCGGTTTTAATAACCCTTCTGGTTTTAGTTATCAGCATGGTGGTTACGTATGTTATCACAGGCAAAATGGTGGGTCCCCTTAAAACTCTGGCCGACCATGCCAAGGAAATTGCCTCTGGCAACTTAGCACGAAACACGGTGGAAATAAAAACGGAGGATGAATTGGGCCAATTATCAAATTCCTTTAAAACGATGACCGATAATTTACGCAAGCTGATCATTAGTATAAAAGAAAAAGCAGATACTGTAAATCAATCGGCCCAAATGCTTTCGTCCAGTTCCCAACAAACCTCCACCAGCGCGGCAGAAACAGCATCAACCATGTCTGAAATGTCCAGTACGATTGAACAAATATCGGATAATTTAATCAGTGTTTCCGATCTGTCTCAAAGAACAAATGGTGATGCCCATTCCGGCAGCCAAGGCATAGCCAATATTAATAATCAAATGCAGGCAATTACAACTTCTACCCAAAGTGTCTCCGGTGCTATCCATGGGCTCAATCAAAGGTCCCTGGAGATTAATCAGATTATTGAATTAATTTCCGGGATCGCAGATCAAACCAATCTACTAGCCCTCAATGCTGCCATTGAGGCAGCTAGGGCGGGGGAACAAGGTAGGGGTTTCGCAGTGGTAGCCGAAGAAGTGCGTAAGTTGGCAGAACAGTCTGCAACTTCAACCAAGGAGATTGGCCAGCTAATCAATAGTATGCAGGTACAGTCAAAAGAAGCGGTGGAAACAATGGAGAAAGGAAATAGGGAAGTAGAAGAAGGTAAAAAAGTAATAGACGAGGTAGGCGTATTATTTGGTACGATTATCTTATCCGTACAGCAACTTACTGAACAGATTCAGGATGTAACCTCCGCTACAGAACAAATGGCTGGTGGCGTGCAAAATGTTGTGGCATCTACTGAAGAGCAAACCGCCTCAGTGGAAGAAGTTTCTGCCTTAGCCGATTCACTGGTGGGATTATCCAGGGACCTCAATGAATTGGTTAGCACCTTTAAGATTAGCTAAGCAATTGCCCTGCAAAAAAGTCTGTTCAGTGGGAACAGGCTTTTTTGCATGATCAAAAGGTATAAGGAAAGCGAAGGCTCGCACGATAGGCAAGCGGGCCAAGTTTTTGAACACGAAAGGAGTGCTTAAGGCAAAGGAAATAAAAGTATTTTAAAGTATTTTTTAATGTAATTTTTATTTTTATAAAATTACTAAAGCATATTGACTTATACGTCAAAAAATTTTAAAATTTTATCGTTCTGCGTGTATTTTACAGTCTATTAGTTTCAACCGAACAAGATAGGTAAAAGGGCAGAAATCCCATCTAGGATGGGAAAAAATTCGGGGGTGTTATATCGAAACACATTTGCCTGACAACTGTCGGGTACGGAAGGAGACATGAAAGAGATGGAAAAAGAGGAATTAAAACCTGGAGGAGCGTTAAATGGAGAGGGGTTACAAAGGGGACTTAAATCAAGGCACCTGCAATTAATTGCTCTCGGAGGCATTATCGGCAGTGGTTATTTTTTAGGCACGGGTTACGTAATTGATTCAGCCGGTCCCGCAGCTTTCCTTGCTTATTTACTTGGCGGGCTTATTGTGCTCTGTGTAATGCAATGCATGGGTGAGTTAGCAGTGGCGATACCTATTTCCGGTTCCTTTGTAAATTATGCCAATGATTTTATATCACCGTCCTGGGCCTGTGGTGTTGGATGGTCCTATTGGCTGACCTGGATATTCTATGTACCAGCAGAAATGATAGCCGCGGGAATTATTATGAATAATTTTTTCCCGGGGATCGACACCATTTACTGGGCCGTAGGCTTTGGCCTTATTATTACCTATATTAATTTATCCTACGTAGGCACCTTCGGTGAGTTGGAATTTTGGCTGGCAATTATCAAGATTATCGCCATTATTATGTTTATTGTTTTGGCTGTTTTAATCTTCTTTGGGTTTATCGGCGGAGAAGGTTTTAGGGGGACCTCTGTTTTATTAAGTGATGGTGGATTTACCCCTAAGGGTTCCTGGGCGATTCTTTTGACGATGGTCATTATTTTAGTTAATTTCCAAGGCTCTGAAATCATCGGCCTAGCCGCCGGAGAGAGCAAAGAACCAGAAAAGACCATACCTTCTGCCATTAAAAGTGTCACTTGGCGTATCATAGCGCTTTATATCGTGCCTTTGTTCCTACTGGTGAGTATCTTTCCTTGGAAAGAGGCTGGTTTGCAGGAAAGTGTATTTGCTGCAGCCCTTAATTCCTATGGTTTCAAATGGGCTGGCGGATTGTTCTCCTTTGTGGTACTGACAGCAGCCATATCCTGTTCCAACTCTGGTCTTTATGGCTGTACCAGGGCTTTATATGCACTGGCCAGAGAAGGCATGGCGCCGCAATTTTTAGGAAGAGTTAATAAAAATGGAGTACCCCAAAATGCAACACTTCTCTCCATTGCCGGTTGCTGGATATGTGTTTTGGCCTATACCTTTGATACCAGTGAAATAATATTTACCTATTTGTTGGCTTTGTCAGGTTTTTCTGGGGCCATTGCATGGATTTCCATTTGTTGGTCTCAACTGAATTTTCGTCGCAAATTGGAAAGGGAAGGTTTTGATATCAATTCACTAAAGTATCGGACCCCGTTGTTCCCTTATCTAACGCATTTTGCCATCTGGATTCAGGTAGCCTGTCTAGGCATTATTGCCTTTAACGAAGACCTCAGGGTTTCTTTATATATCGGCTTACCTCTCTTATTACTACCCATCGTTTGGTATAAAATTTGGGGTTATAAGCTTAAACGTGATGAAATAGCTAGGGTAAAATTTGAAGATGTTTTTGTAAAATAAATAAACCAGGAAACAGTCGCCTAACAGCGACTGTTTTTTTGACCCTTTTTCTAGGATAATATCCCATTAGGGAGGTATTTTAAGCTATTTTAATTTATTTACATGATACATAATCTCTTTTAGTTATTTTAAAAAATAAATAGTATAATTCTATTTGTCATAAAAAGAAAAAAATATTACTATGAGTAGCGTAACGTTTGAAAGCCTAATTCTGAAAGGAGCAACAAATGAAAAAAATTCTTAAAGCGTTCACAGGACTCACAGTGGGAGCCGTTGCTATGCTCGTGGCAATGACATTGCCAGGTGTCGGGACGGCAGAAGCCTATGTCTCATATAACTATACTAGCAACAACAACACAGCCAATTACACCACTTATAACAATTACAGCGGCTATAATTACAGCAAGCCTCAGACAACGCAGTCGGCCCCGGTTCAGAAGGCGCCCAGTACGCAACCAACGACAACAACATCACAACCAACTAGCCAACAAATGAACATAAGTGTTGCGGATGAACAGGCTATGTTGAGTTTGATTAACAAAGAGCGTACGGCTGCCGGTCTAAAACCCCTGGCCTATGATGCCAAATTGACGGAACTGGCACGTATGAAAGCCCAGGATATGATTACGAATAATTACTTCAGTCACACTTCTCCTACCTATGGTTCTCCCTTTGATATGATGAAAAAATATGGTGTAGTATACCACTATGCTGGGGAAAACCTGGCAGGAGCAGCGGATGTTAATACTGCCCACGTAAACCTAATGAATTCCCCCGGACACAAAGCGAATATCTTAAAGGCCGAATATACTAAAGTAGGTATTGGTGTAGTGAAGGGCGGCAAATACAGCAAGGTGTTTGTACAGCTGTTCAATGGTTAGAGATAGGAAAAGGCCAGTATACCTGGCCTTTTTTCTCTTTAGGATCTCTTTGTAGTTTTTTAGTTGTAGTGGTGGTTGTTGTTCTGTTAGTGCTTACAATATTGCTCTAACGCTAATTGGTTTAGTAAAGGGAGCGGTGAGTGGGGTAGTTGGGGCCTTAAGTCCGCCTCTAGCCTTGGCCCAATGGCTGGTTTTCGAAAAGAACGAATTATCCTGGGGACTTTAGTGTATCCGCAGAGGTTAATGAACATTTGCTAAATTTTGCGACATATTAGATTTATCGAATAATAGGGCTTTTAACAGCACAAACTATTTAGGATTTTCCAAATTAGATTTGAGGCTGATAGCATGAATCAACTTCCTAGAATAGCTATAATAGGTGGGGGACCATCCGGTTTGGCATGTGCATTAGAATGTGAAAGGTTGGGGGTTATTCCTGACCTTTATGAAAGCGGTGAAACTGTCGGGTGGGAGTGGCCTTCTGTAATTCTGCTATTGAATATCCTTGAGGTTCCAATGGGTGGTAATATTCGGGAGTATATGAAGGATGTTTATAGGGTTGATATTCAACCAATCTCAAACTGTAAAGAACTTATTATGAAATCGCCTAATAAGGAAGCAAGGATAACAGGAAATTTGGGTTATTTTTATACTCGAGGTAAAAGAAAGAGTTCTATAGAGAATCAACTTTTAAACTTGCTAAAAAACACACCAATTCATTATAATCGCCCAACAGACTATAAAGAACTCTCACAAAAATATGATTACGTGGTAGTTGCTACAGGGAATGAAAGAGTAGCTAAAGAGCTAGGTGTTTGGGAGGACGATGGACAAGTATATATCTGGAGTGCTTTAACAATAGGGACCTTTAAGACTGACTCTACAACCATTTACTTTAATACCGACTATGCAGGACAAGGTTATGCAAGACTTACCCCTTTTAATCCATTTCATGCGATCGTTGATCTGTACAATATTGGAAAGGATAAATTCGAGACGGATAAATTATTTGATCAGTTTTTACAACAAGAGGAATTATCACATTTGGAAGTTAAGTATCAAATGTTACTACCACCCTTTTCAACGGGAAAGGTTAAGAAATTCCAGGTAGGAAATGTCTTATTAGCAGGACGTACCGCTGGCTTAACAGAGAGACTTACGGGGACAGGTGCTATTGCTGCCATAGGAAGTGGTGTCTTTGCAGCTAGAGCAATAATTAAAAACAAAGATTATGAATCTTTAGTCAAGCCTTTGCAAAGTCATATTGAAAATATCTCTTCTTTTCGCAAACTCTTCGAAAGACTAGATAATAATGGGCTAGATAGGATGTTAGCAATTACTGATACTCCAGGTGTTAAACAACTCATGTATAATACTAGAGTGAATTTTTTAGACGTAATAGGTACGGTTCTTAAAAAAGTATTATAGCTTTTTCTTTGTTACATATTTCATCAAGGATATACAACAAAAAAACTCCTTCTCAAAACCAGGAAGGAGTTTAGTAGTAGATCTATTTGCGCCTGTTGTTTGCATATTCAAGAATGCTGCTGGTGAATGGTATTAATGAGGCATATCGAAATTTGTATAGAGGAAAGCCTGCCTTTTTTTCATGTAGTCAGTTATCCACAACAAATAATAAAACCCTTGATTTTCAATGGTTTAAAATGACGATACATTATCTAATGTGATACTTAAAAACATCTGTTTTCCATGCTCCTATCCCACTTGGGGATAGGGTATTTTTTCATAGCCTCTTAATACACTGCTTAGGAACTCTCTCGTTCTAGGGTGACGTGGAGTAGTAAAAATCTGATCTGGGCTGCCCATCTCAACAATTTTTCCTTCGTCCATAAAAATGACACGGTCAGCGACTTCGCGGGCAAAGGCCATTTCGTGTGTAACGATAAGCATGGTCATACCCTCAGTGGCTAATTTTTTAATAACTGAGAGAACTTCACCAACCAACTCTGGATCCAAGGCACTGGTAGGTTCGTCAAAGAGCATCAGCTTAGGTTGCATGGCCAGGGCACGGGCGATTGCAACCCGCTGTTGTTGACCACCGGAAAGTTGGCTAGGGAAGTTGTCTGCCTTATTGGATAAGCCCACCTTACTTAAGAGCTCAAGGGCTAGGTCACGGGCCTCAGGCTTTGCTTTACCCAGTACCGTTAGAGGTCCCTCCATCACATTGCTGAGGGCGGTCATATGGGGGAAGAGGTTAAATCTTTGAAAAACCATACCCATTTGACTGCGTAATTGACATAATTCTTTTCCCTTAATCGGAACTATTTTACCTTCTGGTGTTTGATTAAAACCAACTGGCTGATTTTCGAAGAAAATGTTACCGCTGTTGATGGCCTCCAGATGGTTTAGGCAGCGTAGAAAGGTACTTTTTCCGGAGCCACTGGGTCCAATAATGACCACCACTTCACCTTGATTAACTTCCAGATTAATACCCTTTAGTACTTTTAGTTTACCAAAATCTTTGGTTATGTTTTGTACCTTGATCATTTCTACCCCTCCTAATTACCTTCCGAAACCGCTAGCCTTTTCTCTAGACGGTTTACCACCATGGTAAAAAATGTTGTCATCATTAAGTATAGGATTCCCGCAGAAACATAAATCTCAATGGGACGGAAAGTGGCATTCTGCAGTAGGTTTGCTGCCCTTAATAATTCGGTCATACAGATTACTGAAACGAGAGAACTGTCTTTCATGAGAGTAATGAATTCGTTGCCCATGGGAGGAAGCAGCCTTTTATATGCCTGAGGCAGTATGATTCGTCGCATAGCTTGTGGGTAAGTCATTCCCATGGAAAGGGCGGCTTCCATTTGGCCTTTGTCGATGGATTGGATACCGGCCCGGATAATTTCTGCCATATAGGCACCGCCGCAAATAGACATGCCGATTACTGCCACGGTAAACTCATTGAGGGTAAGTCCCATAAAGGGTAGACCGTAATATAAAAACATTAATTGAAGGAGGAGGGGGATACCCCTGATAACCCAGGTGTATAGCCCCCCAAACCATCTTAATACCTTAAAGCTGGAGATTTTAGCTAAGGCGACAAGCAAGCCGATTAGGGTCCCAAGGGTAATGGCAAAAAAGGTTAACTTAATTGTCATTACGGCACCTAGTAATAAATTGGGAAGAATTTTCATGATGAAGTTTATGTCCAGTGGGCCTAAAAACATGTTGTCACCAACCTAACCAGTTATTTATTGGACCGGAACAGTAATATCCCTGTTAAACCACTTCATGGAAATTTCGGTTAAGGTACCGTCCTCTTTCATTTCATTTAGGATATTGTCTATGGCTTCTTTTAACTCAGGATCTGCTTTGCGCAAACCGATGGCTAAAGGCTCATTTGTAACTTGTTCGCCTACAATTTCGTAGGTATCAGCACGTTTGCTGATGTAATGACTGGCGGTAATGCGGTCTGAGATCACCACAGGAATACGTCCGATTTGCAGATCGGTGAAGGCTTCGGGATAGGTTTTATACAGTTTAACTTCTTTAATGCCTTCCACCTTATTAACAGCTTCTTCACCGGAACTACCTGCTTGGGTTCCCACAAGCTTATCCTTTAAATCTGCCGCTGTGTTGAAACCAGTGGTGCCTTTTTTAACCACCATAATTTGACCGTCACCAACATAGGGAACAGAGAAATTAATGGCCTTTTGGCGTTCTTCGGTAACAGTCATACCGGAAAGGATGATGTCAAATCGCTTGGAGTCTAAAGCCATGATGATACCATCCCACTGGGTAGGCTGCCACTCAATTTTAACACCTAGACGTTTAGCCATTTCTTCACCCATATCAATATCAAAGCCAACCAAATCATTGTTTTCATCACGATAGCCCATTGGAGCAAAGGTGTCATCCAGGCCAGCGATCATTACGCCTTTTTCTTTAATTTGTTCCAGGGTGTTTTTCTCTGCTTGTTGTGCAGGGTCCTGAGGTTGTTCTTTATTTCCGCCACCACAACCTACTGCCACCAGTGACAAAGCCAGGACCATGATTAATAACCATAAACTCCTCTTTTTCACAGCAAAATTCTCCTCCCACTTATGTATTAAATAATCTACTACTTTGATATTTTAACTAACTAAAGAGAAAAGGTCAATATGGAATAAATAAATAAGAAAGAAATATATCAAGTAGCCATTAGCCGATTTGAAAACCTTTTGTCATCCTGAGCGACAGCGAGGGATGGCATAGCGGATCAAGGGCCACGGCCATTTTTCAAGATAGCTAAAACTTAAAACTAAAAACGAAAAACTACAGAAAAACCTCTTGTTTTAATTCTATTTATTACATATTCTTATGTATATTAATATTTATCTTATGCGTAAGAATTGAGGTGAAGGTTATGCAATGGCAAAATTCACTGCTCAATATGATCGGCGGAGTTGGCCTGTTGTTATATGGTATGTCACTGATGAAGGATAACTTACAAAAAGTGGCCGGTAAAAGATTTCGGGAGATTTTGATTTTACTGACCAAAAACAGACTGGTTGGCTTAGGGTTAGGTGCTTTTATGACTTTACTATTTCAGAGCAGCACGGCCACCACGGTTTTGTTGATTGGCTTAACCAGCGCATCCATATTAACCCTACGGGAAACCTTAGCCGTGGTTTTAGGTGCAGATATTGGCAGCACCGTAACAGCCCAATTAATTGCCCTTAAGGCAACCGAAATAGCGTTACCCGTAATTTTTCTTGGCTCCTTTATTTTTTTGTTTTCCAAATCCAGTCGTAAAAAGCGGATCGCTTTAGTTTTAATGGGTTTTGGTATTTTGTTTTTAGGGTTAAAAATGATGGCTGATACCATGTATCCACTAAAAAACGATCCTTCCGTTGCTAAAATTCTTACCCAAATTAGTAATTACCCCTTATTGGATATTATGGTTGCAGCGGTGTTTACCTTCTTAATCTCCAGCAGTGCTGCCACCATAGGGATCATTATGCTCTTAGCAATGCAGCACATGATCGATATAAAGCCAGCTATCTATATGCTTTTAGGGGCTAACATCGGGACCACCTTTACGCCAATCTTATCGAGTATTGGTTCTTCCCGTGAATCACAAAGGGTGGCCATGGCACATCTTTTGTTTAAAGCAATGGGGGTACTTTTAGCCTTTCCCTTAGTTGGTTATATCGTTCAATTAATGCAAAAAATAACTGCTTCCCCGGGTTTCCAGGTTGCCCATACCCATACCCTATTTAATATCCTGCTGGCAATTTTATTTTTGCCTTTCATTCAATATGTAGCTCGTTTTTTAGAAATGATTTTGCCCAATAAAAAGGATGCAACGGGTAAGCTTAAGCCTAAATATCTGGATGAAAACTTGCTTTCCAGTCCTGACCTGGCCATGGGTATGGCAACGAAGGAAATTATGATTATATCGGATTACGTCCTTGACATGATCAAATCAGCCGCTTCTTTATTAGCAAATTATAACCAGGATAAAGCAGATAATATTCTCGAAAAAGAAGAAAAGGTGGATGTGCTGTCCATTGCTGCCAATCGGTATCTTACCATGCTATTAAGACATAGTTTGACCCAAGACGAATTTAAAAAGGCCATGGGCTTGATCACCATTATAAGGGAATATGAATTCATTGGTGATGTGGTAGAGAAAAACATGATTAGTAAAGCAGAAAGTATGAACATTCACAATAAGAGATTTTCGATGGAAGGCTTACAAGAAATACAATCCCTAAACAATCGCATCGTTCACCTGTTGCAACTGGTTAACACCTCCTTTGCCACAAACAATTGTGCTTTAGCCGAACAGGCAAAGACTCTTTATGAAGAGATTGTAGATTTTCAGTTTCGTTTGCGAATGAGCCATATCATCAGACTAAAGGAAGGGGCCCGTGAAACAGAAGAAACTACCTTTGATCATATGGAATTAATAAACTGCTACGGTCTGATAGGTGAGCATTTAAAGAATATTACCATGGTTTTGACCAATGAATTACCCTGCCATTGGCAGAAAGAAAACCTGCAGTTTAGCCCTTAGTCATTCGCCCTTAGTCGTTAGCAAACGCTAAAACCAAAAGGCTAAATAAAACCCCCCGGCTTCGATGTGATGCCGGGGGGTTTTTATTTAGCCGAGTAATATCTCCTTGACTGCTTTACCGATTTCATCCTTACCGATCACTTTCTGGTGAAGTACCTTGAGGTGATCAAGATTCCTTAGTCCCTCTGGAATAGGCCAATTTGTATAGGAAGATAATTCTTTTAATAATTCAAACTCACTTTTTTCTGAAACGGTTTGTTCATCGAGGATGGCTTTCGCTACACTACCGTTAAACTTAAAGGGACTGGCAGTAGAAACAACCACCGTATAAGAGTTATCGCCAGTGGCATTACGATATTTTTCCAGGACATGCATAGCCACTGCTGTATGGGTGTCCATTAGATAATTAAGATCGAACCAAACTTTACGAATGGTAGCCAGGGTTTCTTCATCGGTGGCATATTCAGACCAGAAGTGCCCCTGAACAAGCTTCAGCAAATCGGCATCAATCGTATAAGTCCCTGTATTCTTCAGTTCGGCCATCCATTGGCTGATTTTATCGGATTGGCGATTGGTTAATTCAGATAACAAACGTTCCAGGTTGCTGGAAATCAATATATCCATAGAGGGTGAATTTGTTTTATAAAATTCCCGATTACGGCTATAGGTACCCGTTTTAATAAAGTCCGTCAGGACATTATTTGTATTTGAGGCACAAATTAAACGATTAATCGGCAGCCCCATTGATTTAGCGTAATAGCCGGCCAGGATGTTGCCAAAGTTTCCGGTGGGGACGACAAAATTTATGGGTTCGCCATTTTTTATCGAGCCACCCTTAACCAGATCTGCATAGGCAGAGAAATAGTAAACAATCTGAGGCACCAAACGACCCCAATTAATGGAATTGGCTGAAGAAAGTTGGAAATTATGATCGGCCAGCAACGCAGAAAACCCTAGGTCACTGAAGACTTGCTTAACACCGCTCTGGGCATCGTCAAAATTCCCCTGAACCCCCACTACCTGCACATTATTTCCTGCCTGCGTCACCAT
Source organism: Desulfotomaculum sp. (assembly GCF_982386235.1). Classification (NCBI taxonomy): domain Bacteria; kingdom Bacillati; phylum Bacillota; class Clostridia; order Eubacteriales; family Desulfotomaculaceae; genus Desulfotomaculum; species Desulfotomaculum sp. The sequence continues at coordinate 82,186 of NZ_CEVWQM010000015.1, forward strand.
TTGCCGTTTTTGTACTGCACTAACGCCCTTTTCCGGGAAAAAGACCATGATTTTTGTGCCTGGAACATCCGCAAAGCCTTCTAAAGCGGCCTTGCCTGTGTCCCCCGAGGTAGCCACTAAAATAACAATTTCAGCAGTTTCGCCGGTCTTTTTAAGGGACCGAACTAAAAAATGGGGAAGAATCTGTAACGCCATATCCTTGAAGGCACAGGTTGGACCATGCCATAGCTCTAAAACTGTTGAATTATCGGTTAGTTTTTTAACGGGAGCAATTTCCGGCGAGGAAAAGTTTCCGCCACCGTAGGCCCTTTCGACACATTCTGTCAGTTCTTCCTTTGTAAAATCCGTTAAAAAATACTTTAGTATGTAGGCAGCCCTTTCCAAGTAGGATAAGGAACATAGATCCTCAATTTCAGTGGAACTAATAAAAATTTTCTCAGTGGGTACAAATAACCCCCCGTCCGGGGCGATCCCTTTTTTTATTGCTTCAGCGGCTGAAACAATGGCTGATTGACCACGGGTGCTTTCGTAGTTCATACATTTGCCTCCTACCAGTGTACATGTGTAGTTATAACATACATTAAACACCAAAATACGGACCAAGTAAAGATGCTTTTATTTACATAATGTATTTTCACATTTTTAAATTTGTCTGGTGGGAAAATAATCATAATAGCTAAAGGAGGTTTTTGGGGTGATTCAAAACAATCGGGTTAATAAAATAACCAAAGCCTTTCGGGATGAAGGGGGCAATATAGTTAATTTTATTATTAACGATAAAACAAGAATCAAATATAAAGATGCCTTGGAAAAAGCAAGGAAAGGGGAATTAACGGGTATTAACTTATATCCCGAGCTGGTTAATGAAATAACACAGGAACAAAAAATAACAGGGTTTTGGAAGAAAATTCAGTGGTTTATACGTAATCAAATAAAAAGCTAAAAACATAGCTTTGAGATAATACAAAGAATGTTTTGAATTAATCGACATTAAAAGACAAATTGGTATGTAGGGAATTGAAAAATGCTAGCGTATATTCATTGAATAGAGGTGATGGAAGGATGTTTAATTACGTTATAGAAAGAATGGAAAGGAATGATAGCAACAAAGGAAAAATATTAATCGTTGATGATGAATATATGCACCTTGAGACAGCAAAAATGTACCTGGAATCCGCTGGTTTTGAGGTGTTTTGTGCGTTAAATACCACCTTAGCCTATTCAATAATCGTCCAAAATAACCCTGATCTGATATTGCTGGATGTGATGCTTTCCTCTGAAAATGGGTTAAACATTCTTTCAGATATTAAAAAAGGCTTCCCGAATACGATGGTAATTGTTATGACCGCCTTTGGCAGTGAAGAAATAGCGGCCCAGGCTCTAAAACTAGGTGCTGCAGATTATCTAAAAAAGCCTGTAAAGTACAGAGAACTGGCTAGGGTAATTGAAAAAACCCTAAGGAAGAGAGAAGAAATACTTAACCAGGAAGAAAAGGTAAAGACGCTGCAAAGTGCCTATGAAAAATTACAAGTCAGTGCGGAATCCATTCTACACTGCATGTCTTCCGGTGTAGTGGCAATCGATAAACAATTAACCATTCAGATGATTAATCAAAGGGCCGCTGATTTATTAAAGCTGTCTAAGAAAGGGGTTATTGGTAAACCCCTTTATGAAACGGTACCCATATTTAATAAGTATCATTTATTGCGGGATACTTTGGCTGAAGAAAAAAGTATCCGTATGTGTGAAGTTGAATTCATTGATAAGGATGATTGCAAAATCTTTAAAGTCAACACCGATATTATCTACGACATGCGGGGCATAAAAATTGGCGCAGTTGCAGTATTTGATGATATAACGGAGCTAAAGAGAAGGGAAAAAATTATCAAGGATCGAGAAAGATTGGCGATCATTGGTCAGATGGCTGCCGGCATGGCCCACGAGATCAAAAACCCGTTAACGGCTATTAAGGGGTTTACCCAAATGATTTCGGCACAATCACCCAATAAAAAGTTTGATACCTATTTCGATATTATAAATAGTGAAATTAGTCGCATGAACCAGGTATTACAGGATTTTTTACAGCTAGCGAAACCAAAGGCACTAGAATTAAAGAAGGTCAATATTAATCAAATTGTTCTGGAGATGTCTCAAGTAATTGAGCATTTAGTGCTGCTAAAGAATATTCGGCTGCAGATAAACGATGGAGAGAATATTCCCAGTGTTTATATTGACATTGGGCAAATCAAACAAGTTTTATTAAATTTATGTCAAAATGCGATAGAAGCGATGCAAGAAGGAGGTGTTCTTACAATTATTACTAGTTACCAATTGCTACAAAAGGAAGTGAAGTTGGATATTCAAGATACTGGCTGTGGGATTCCGGCAGATAAGATTAAGGAGATCGTGGTACCCTTTTATACCAGCAAAGCGGAGGGTACGGGTTTGGGCTTAAGTATCTGTAATACGATTGTGGACAAACACAAAGGTCATATAGAAGTACAAAGTAAAGTTGGTCATGGAACAACCTTTTCTGTATTTTTACCGGTAAGTGAATAAGGGGAAGTGTACATATGAAACAACAGCAGCAAAAAAATTTAGATATTGCTCAGTCCTTTACCCCGGGTAAAAGCCTTAAATTTAAGATATTGGCTGTGGTTTTGCTGGCTATGATTTTTCTAGAGGTTGGTACCCTTTATTTTGTTCTTTGGCAGGAACTACAACAGGACACTAAAAGATTGGAAAATAATTTCTCCCTGGTGACAGATATTCTGCAAAAGGATATTACACGCTGGCTAAATAATCGGCAAAATGATGTACTTACCATATCTCAAAATCCGATGGTTATTAGTGAAATTAACAACATAGTAGCGGGTAGGGATGGAGCTGATTTAGGGAAGAATAAGCTTTCACAATACTGGACACTTATTTGCCAGCAATACGGGATTTACGATGAAATATATTTTGCTAACAGCCAAGGTAAAATTATTATTTCTACAGATAAATGGCGTGAGAATACATCTCGTCCGGTGGACGCAATCATCAGTACCCCATTAAAAACAGGGGCAGCATATCTTCAAAATGCCTATCTTTCTTATAAAAATCAACCTTGTATTGCTTTCTCTGTGCCAATTATGTCACAACAGCCGGGTGAAGGCTTTTTGGGGGTACTGGTTTTTCGGGTGGAAATTGAAGAGGTTATCAAACCCATTCTCACCGGCAACGTTAATCTCGGTAAAACAGGTCAAATTATTTTAGTCGATGAGAATCAGAGAACCATTACGGAGTTAAGGGATCAACCAGGTTCCACATTAAAATATAAACTAAATCTTGAGCCGGTTCGCAGGGTAAGTCAAGGGGAAAATGGGGTATGGCAGGGACGTTGGCTTAACCAGGAAGAAACGATCTGTGCATACAGATATATCACCCTTACCCGTTGGGGAATCCTCGTTTGTCAAGAATCCAGTGAACTTTATGCTGCTATCTATGAACAAGCAAAGAAATCTTTAATAATAACAGCCATCATTAGTACCCTGGCTCTGATTTTTATTTACCTTTATACCAGAAGGTCCCTAAAACCAATGGAAGAGATGGTAGCCATAGCGGAGGATATTTCCCAAGGGAATTTCACCAGACGCATGGTGGTGGAGAAAACAGATGAAGTTAGTTTATTGGGTCACTCCCTCAATGATATGGCCGATAATTTAGACAAGCAGTTCAGATTCCAGGAAAATCGCAGAGCTATTTTACAATCTCTGGTAGCTACCCTGGATTTAGAAGAAATGTTAAATCAAGTCCTTAATTCGGTTTGCCAAAATTTCAATCTGCGTGTGGGAGCGGTCTACCTTCATCGGGATGAGGCAGATGTTCTGGAATGCAAGGCTTTTTATTGCCCCGGTGGAAAACTAGCTGAAAAACAGAAAATAATCGGCTTAAATGAGGGTTTAGAAGGATTGGCCTATCGTACCAGGAAGATACAGGTACTAACAGAAGTTTCAGATGATACGGTTTATACAATTAATTGGCTGGGTAATGAGATAAAGCCAAGTACCATTTTTCAAGCCCCCATCGTTATTGGGCAAGAGGTTCTCGGGGTATTAAGTCTGGCTTCATTACACAGGTTATCTGAACAGGAAATTGAAGAAATTACATCCATTGCGACTTTGCTTGGGGTTGCGGTGAACAATGCTCAGGCCTACGCTAAGTCTTGTGACCTTTCTGAACAATTGCAAGAAACAAATGAACAGTTGTCCCAGCAAAATGAAGAGTTAAATGCTCAAAGCGAAGAGTTACAATCCCAGTCCGAGGAACTAATGAGCCAATCGGAGGAAATGCAGCAAATTACCCTTGAGTTACAAAGTAAAAATGATCAACTGGTGGAGATGAGCCAAAGAAGAATGAATTTTATGGCCACCCTTTCCCATGAACTGAGGGCACCTTTAAATGCCGTTATCGGATTTTCCGATGTTCTTTTGGATCAGGTGGTTGGTAAGATTAATCCTGAACAAAAAAGATATTTGGAGGAGATTTATAACAGCGGCAATCACCTTTTGGGGTTAATAAATGACCTTTTGGATATCTCAAAAATTGAAGCCAATCAGGTAAAATTTAATATAACGGAAATAGACCCCAGTATACCTTTGACGGAAGCCATTGCCATGGTTAGCGGCGACATTAAAAGAAAAAAATTACGCATCTATAATTTATTAACAAACAATTCCTTTAAAGTTTTGGCTGATGCAAGCAAACTGAAACAAATCTTTATTAACCTCTTAACGAATGCGGTAAAATTTACACCCGAACAAGGCTATATAACCATCGGTTGTAAGGAAGAAAATGAAGAGATACAAATTTGGGTAGCGGATACGGGGATCGGTATTGCCCCGGCATATCATCAAACGATTTTTGAAGAATTTAAGCAGGCCCCTAATACGCTGAAAGGTGGAACGGGCTTGGGACTGCCTATTACAAAAATGCTATTAGAATTACAAGGTGGCAGAATTGAGGTAGAAAGCCAGGAAGGCAAGGGAGCAAAACTGATCATTACACTGCCTGGTCCGATAAAGAAAATGGGTCCAGCAGTTCGCTTTGATTCCTGTGCAATAAAGGAAATGGAAGCAGCCAACCCGGCAATAAATATCAAGTATCTAACCAAACCCATAAAAAAAGAGGAGCTTTTGTGCCTGCTTGAGGAGATGAGTTCAAAGTCAAAGGATATGCCAAAGGTTCTAGTGGTGGATGATGAATTAGCTGTGCGGCAAATGGTAACGGCAATGTTAGAAAATAGATATCAAGTTCTTGCTGCCAAAGATGGGTTGGCGGGAATGGAATTGGCCTTCTCTCAACAACCTGATATTATCTTGCTTGATATTTGCATGCCCGTAATAGACGGCTTTCAGGTTATGAATATTTTCCATGCCTACCACTGGCAGAAAACAATGAATGTATTAATATGTACATCGAAGGATCTTACCCAGGAAGAAAAGTACAATTTGGCAGGGCGTAAGTTGAAATAAAACAGCTTAAAAAGTCTGTTATAATGATCGTAACAATAGTCGTTAAAAGGTGGTTTATTATGCGCTTACGTATGCCTTCCGGTGATAGAATTGGCTTAATTCACGATATATCGGTTGTTTTAAGAGATAACAAAACAAGTGTAATTTCCATTGAAATTGACCATGGCGTTATTTTTTTGGAAAGTCAAGGTGTCCCTAAAGAGAAGCAGGTCGAACTAATGGAAGCCCTTAAAAGAATACCGGGCATCTTTGACGTAGAGCCAGTCCATACCATGCCCTACAAAGAAAGGGCAGAACAATTAAATGCCGTTTTGACTACTGTCCAGGATGGGATTTTGGCCATTAACAGACAAGGCATTGTGACTCAATGCAACCCGGCGGCAGGGCGTATTTTACGATTACGTGTTGAGGCTGCTTTAGATCACCCCTTGCCTCAGCAACTGGCCGCTGACCTGCTGGTAAATGAAACCTTTGCCTCTGGTCGGTCCCAGCGCAACTGTGAAGTATATATTCAATCAATTGGCACCTATTGTATTGTTAGTACCATTCCCTTAAGGTTAGAGGATCGTACCATCGATGGCGTGGTGGTAAAGCTGATGGATAACAGAAACATGCGGGAATTGGTGCAAAAAATGACAGCTTCCCGGCCGGTGACCTTTGCGGAAATCCCCTTTAAAAGTAAAGTCATGGGTTTGGTGTCGGGCCAGGCCCAGCGGTATGCAGCCAGTGATTCCACGGTGTTAATCCGTGGGGAAACTGGCACTGGCAAGGAACTTTTTGCCCGGGCCCTGCATAGTGCCTCACCCAGGGCAGATAATCCCTTTGTGGCGGTTAACTGTGCGGCCATACCGGAAACCCTTTTGGAAAGTGAACTCTTTGGTTATGAGGAAGGGGCTTTTACTGGGGCGGTAAAAGGAGGAAAACCAGGTTTCTTTGAAATGGCCAATAATGGCACGCTTTTTCTTGATGAAGTGGGAGAAGTGTCGGTGCATCTTCAGGCAAAATTACTACGTGTGCTCCAGGACCGTCGGGTTAGGCGTATAGGCAGTTCCCGGGAAATCACCATTGATGTGAGGATCATTACTGCTACCAATCGAGATTTGGAAGACATGGTGGCCCAAAAACTTTTCCGGGAGGATCTTTATTATCGCTTGAATGTGATTCCACTCCTTTTGCCTCCTCTGCGGGAACGCCAGGAGGACATTCTTTTGTTGGCAGAACTATTCCTGCGGCGTTTCTCTGAAAAATTACGCCGTCCCGTGCCTTCCTTTTCTCCGGCAGCCCTAAAGGAATTAATGGCATATAACTGGCCGGGAAATGTTCGTGAATTAGAAAATGTTATTGAACGGGCTGTTAACCTGGTGGATGGGCCACTGGTAGAGGCAGCACATTTTCATTTAAATAAAAGACCTGCCTTTGCCCAGTCTCCCCAAAATGTGGATTTTGCCACCTATCAGACCCTTGAAGAAAGACTGGCGGAAGTAGAAAAAACCATTGTAAAAGAGACGTACAAACGCTTTCGATCCGCGCGAAAGATAGGTGCCGTCCTGGGCATTTCCCACACTGCTGTTTTAAGAAAACTGCGTAAATATGGTTTAGTTGACAAGTAAAATACCAGAAGGGTGTCATAAACTACTTTTCGTAGCAAGTGATACTCCTTTTTTTGTTTTATTCAGAACATTGTAAACACGGCGTTACAGCGGAAACAAAAGTGGAAACAAAACGTACCGAAAAATATAGAAAAGGTGTCATTTTAACCCTTTTTGGGTTGGCACGGTAGTTGCTTATACTATAGGGCAGAAAGGCCGTTCTAAAAATTACTGAATTAGGAGGAAATAAGAACATGGCAAAATTTATGGCTGAACCTTTTAAAATTAAGGCCGTTGAGCCTATAGCAATGAAAACACCGGAAGAATTGGCAAAGGCAATTGAAGAAGCAGGTTACAACACTTTCCTACTAAAATCCAAAGATGTATATATCGATTTGTTAACTGATAGCGGCACCACTGCCATGAGTGATAACCAGTGGGCTGGTATGATGATTGGCGACGAAGCCTATGCTGGCAGCACAAACTTCTATAATCTGGAAAAGGCTGTCCAAGAAATTTATGGTTTTAACTATGTCGTACCCACTCACCAGGGTCGTGGTGCAGAAAACATTCTTTCTAAAATCTGCATTAAACCCGGTGACTATGTACCTGGCAACATGTATTTCACCACCACCCGGGCTCACCAGGAATTGGCCGGAGCCACCTTTGAAGATGTGATCATTGACGAAGCCCATGATTCCCAACTGGAACATCCCTTCAAGGGGAATGTTGACCTCAACAAATTTCAGGCTTTAATCGACCGGGTCGGCGCGGAAAGAATTCCCTACATTTGCCTAGCCGTAACGGTTAACCTGGCTGGCGGCCAACCCGTTAGCATTCAAAACATGCGGGAAGTTAAACAATTAGCTGACAAACATGGCATTAAGGTAATGTTTGATGCTACCCGTTGTGTAGAGAACGCTTTCTTTATCAAAGAGCGTGAAGAAGGTTGCCAGGATAAGTCCATTGCTGAAATTCTTAAAGAAATGTTCAGTTATGCTGACGGTGCTACCATGAGCGGTAAAAAAGACTGCCTGGTTAACATCGGTGGTTTCCTGGCCCTTAACGACGCGGACCTCTATCAAAAGGCCACTCAACTGGTGGTGCTGTTCGAAGGTATGCCCAGCTACGGTGGTCTGGCTGGTCGTGATATGGAGGCGATGGCCCGGGGTATTCGTGAATCAGTGGATTACTATTATATTAAGCACCGTATTGATCAGATTCGTTACCTGGGTCAAAAACTGGAGGAAGCAGGTGTACCCATTGTAAAACCTGTGGGTGGCCACGCAATCTTTTTAGATGCTCGTAAATTCCTGTCCCACATCCCACAGGATCAGTTCCCGGCTCAAATGCTTGCTGCTATGTTGTATAAGATTTCCGGTGTGCGCAGTATGGAGCGCGGTATTATCTCCGCAGGAAGAAATAGCCAAACCGGTGAACACTACTATCCCAAGCTTGAACTGGTGCGCTTAACCATTCCTCGCCGGGTCTACACTTACGCTCATATGGATGTAGTAGCCGAGGCAGTTATCGAGCTTTACAAAATGCGTGATACCATCCCTGGTCTGAAGATGGTCTACGAGCCGCCGGTACTTCGTTTCTTCACTGCACGGTTTGAACCCATTAAGTAAGACCTTGCAAAATTGATTTCTAATAATCCGAATTGCCTTGCTCATGAAGAAGGTTTATTAAAAGTAATTTTTTCCTTGATCTATTTTCCCATCAATTTCGTCTATAAAGTAGTCAATATGTCCATATCTGAATAGGAAGGGAAGATAGAAGATTGTTTAGTTTTTTTAAATCACTCATTGAAAAGATTAAAGCAAAACTACAGAGACGTTATGAACAGAAAATGATGAAGGAAATCTCCGAGAATATGACCCCCGTAAGTGGGACCATTGTTTTCCTTGAACCCTTTAAGAAGGGCAAGTATAAGTATAAAATTTTGGTCAAAGCGGGAGCTAACCAAACTTTTATGCTCAAGGTAAAGAATAAAGTTAAACTTAAACAAGGGGATCGCGTACAAGGCTTCTACGATAAAGACCGTATCGCCCTTATTGAGGTTGCATAAGTTGTTGGAATGATCCCCGTGTCCTTTCGATATAAATTATCGTACCAGGGGAGAATAGCAAAACTACCTTTTTATCAAAACTCTTAACAATGGGGCTGTCGCAGTAAGCCAGCCTGGAAAACAACAAAAGACGGCGACTGGCAGATGCCAGAAGCCGTCTTTTGTTGTAAAATATAGTTGTGAACAAAACTTTACAGCCAAATTATACATTAACCGGGAATGTATATCA
>NZ_CEVWQM010000016.1:0-89116 GCF_982386235.1 Desulfotomaculum sp.
GTTATTAAGTAAGTACTAGTTTAGCAATGCCCGTTTACATTGTCAACAGATTTTTTGCCACCAGCCCCAGCTTTTTGCGTTTTTGGGGCTGACCTTGGGCCGTAAGCCATGAGCCATGGGCCTTTGTGCATGTTTTGCTTATGGGTCTTAAGCCTATGGCTGGTTTTGTATAGCCGCTGGCTAAGCAGCAAAGGATATTGATAAAACGAGGAGGTGAATCGTATGTATGACATGGATGACTCACGCCCAGACATGTTGGAAACGGGTATCCGCGGCTGGGTATCACCTGATGAATCAGAGGAAGAAATAGGCCTTGATTTTTACCAAAACTGGTCTGCACACTGGTAAAATTTATAAAAATGCGACAGGGAGAAGCGACCCCCTGTCGCATTTTTATAAGCACACCTTTAACCTACACAAACTACGGCTGAAAATACCGTGTACCATAAGCAAGGGAACCCTAAGCACAGCATACACAAAAAGCCCCAGACCCATGGCTCATGGCACACAACAAATAATCCTCTCCACCCTAAGCGGATGACTTATTATGAAAACAACTTGCTGACTGAAAGATCCTCATGAATACGAATAATTGCTTCACCCATCAGCGGTGCCACAGATAATACCTTGATTTTATCAATCATTTTTTCCGGAGGTAATGGAATCGTATTGGTAATAACAACTTCTTTAATCACAGATTCTTTTAAACGCTGAATAGATGGGCCGGAAAGCACTGCATGGGTGCAGCAGACATAAATTTCTTTAGCACCCCGATCCATTAAAGCAGCCGCTCCCTTTGTAATGGTGCCGGCGGTATCAATGATATCATCAATCATAATGACGGTCTTGCCCTTAATATTACCAATCACATTGGTAACCTCAGCCACATTGGGTTCGGGGCGGCGTTTGTCGATAATCGCTAAGGGGGATCCAATACGCTCAGCTAGATCCCTGGCCCGGGTCACCCCACCAATATCCGGGGAAACCACAACCACATTTTCCCTGTCCTGGGTTTGCTGAAAATATTCTGCCAGGATAGGTACCGCAGGCAGGTGATCCACAGGAATGTCAAAGAATCCTTGAATTTGTCCCGCATGCAAATCCATGGTTATTACCCGACGGCAGCCACTGGCCGTTAAAATATTGGCCACCAGCTTAGCGGTAATGGGGTCCCTGGCCCGGGTTTTACGATCCTGCCGTGCATAACCATAGTAAGGAATTACAGCGGTGATGCGCCGGGCAGAGGCCCGGCGCAGGGCATCGACCATAATCAGTAATTCCATTAGATTTTCATTTACCGGTGTCGATGTGGGTTGAATGATAAAGGCATCGGAACCCCTGACACTCTCATCCACCTTTACGCGGATTTCTCCATCACTAAAGTGAGTCACTTCGGATGACCCCTTGGTAACGCCAAGATACTGACAAATCTCCTGGGCTAATTCTGGGTTAGCGGTTCCCGCAAAAATCTTTAATCGTTTACTATTGGAAGACATCATTTACCTCCGAGAATTCGTATAATTTAACTTTTTTTCCTTTGTTTCTTAGCCCAATCCGTGTGATTGGTTTGGCGTCCCCTGGCCACTCCCAGTGCTTCTGTTGGTACATCTTTGGTAATGGTAGAACCAGCAGCAATGACAGCATCCCGACCTACCGTAACGGGTGCCACTAAATTTGTATTACTGCCTATAAAAGCTCCATCCTCGATCACCGTTTGATACTTGTTTTTTCCGTCATAGTTGCAAGTGATGGTCCCTGCACCTACGTTTACACTTTCCCCGATGGTTGAATCACCTACGTAACTTAAATGGGGAATCTTACTGCCGCGTCCGATATGCGACTTCTTAATTTCTACAAAATCCCCCACTTTAACTTTGTCTGCTAGAACCGTACCCGGTCTTACGTAAGCATAGGGTCCTATAACCGCATCATTTCCAATTTGGCTATCCAAAAGTACCGAATATTGAATTTCATTATTGTTTCCGATCATACAATTTGTTATTTTACAGCCTGGTCCAATAACACAATGATTACCTATTTCTGTGTCCCCCCTTAAAAACGTAAAGGGAAGAATAACGGTGTCTGCCCCAACCTTTACACCAAGCTCCACGTAAGTATTCCCTGGGTCCATAATCGTAACCCCTTGAACCATTAAACCTTCCAGAATCCTTTGACGCATAACAGCTTCGGCCTGAGCCAATTGAATTCGGTCATTGATACCCTGAACCTCTTGGGCATCCTCTAAGGTTACTGCCTTGACTTTCAGTCCCTTTTTTATAAAAATTTGTACTATATCCGTAAGATAAAACTCCCCTTGGGCGTTAGCCGGGGATATTTCCTTTAATGCGCTAAACAAACCCGGTACCTTAAAACAATACACCCCGGTATTGATTTCCTTCACCGTTAACTCTTCCGGAGATGCATCTTTCTGTTCCACAATACGGGATACGTCCCCCGTTTCGGTGCGTAGGACCCTGCCATAGCCAGTGGGATTGGCCATTTCGGTTGTCAACAAGGTCGCTGCGGCCCCAGATTCACTGTGCTCCTGGGCCAGTTTAGCTAAGGTTTCCCCCCTTAATAGCGGTGTATCCCCACAAACCACCAGTAAATTACCAGGGTACTCCCTTAATTCTTGTTCAGCCTGCAGCAAAGCATGGGCTGTTCCTAATTGTTCATTTTGTATGACTACCTTGGCCTCATTACCAACAAAATCAGTAACCTGGTCAGAGCCAAACCCTACCACTACCACCGTTTTGGTTACTCCGGCTTCCGCTACAGAACTTAACACGTGGCCCAGCATAGGCCTGCCGCATAATGGATGTATTACTTTAGGCAGATTTGATTTCATTCTCGTTCCTTTGCCAGCTGCCAAGATTACCGCTGCAGGTTCCATCCCGCAACCCCCTTTTTCTTTCTTCTATAGGATATCCTATTCAGGCATGTTTTTTTCTGCCAACCGTATTCTTTCAACAAAAAAATACATTTTCCTCTCCATCAATCTAATTACACAATAAAAAGAAGATTATGAAAATAAAAAGGGGGCCTTTGCCCCCTTGAATAATCATTAAACTATATCGCCTCTTGGTACGCTTGCAACACGGCGTTTTGAATAATTTCTCTGGCAGATGAATTGATCGGATGAGCAATATCTCTAAATTCACCATCCGGGGTTTTTCTACTTGGCATAGCTACAAACAATCCGTTTTGTCCTTCAACCACTTTTACATCATGGATAACAAAAGCGTCGTCCAGTGTAACTGAAACAATGGCCTTCATTTTGCCCTCCATGAGTACTTTGCGTACTCGCACGTCAGTCACATGCAAAATTCTTCACCACCTTCCGCTGCATCAACTGCTGTTGGGCTACTAAATTCTGCAGCGAAAGTCAAAATCCTTCTTTATTCATAACTTTATTCAATAATTTAGGTCATTTTTTTGTGTTATCTTAAAATATCTAGCTCATACCCCATTTTACCCAAGGATTCGACAATTTGCGATATATGACTGGCATTCCTCGTCTCCAGAGAAATCTCCACCTCAGCTTGTTTTAACGGTACATTGGGCTTTATTCGATCATGAACGATAGAGATTACGTTCGCTCCGGAGTTTGCCAGGGCAGATAGGAGTTTTTGTAAAGAACCAGGCTTATCGGTTAGGATGGTCTTAAATCTTAGGTAGCGCCCGGCCTTTACCAGACCTCTTTCAATGATGATGGAAATAACATTTACATCGATATTGCCACCACTAATGATTACAGCAACCTTTTTACCGCTAAGATCACACTTTTTATGGAGCAATGCAGCAATTCCCACTGCCCCCGCGCCCTCCACCATTAATTTTGAACTTTCTAAAAGCATCAAAATGGCCCAGGCAATTTCCTCATCATCCACTGTAACAATCTGATCCACATATTTGCGCGCCATGTTAAAGGTAAGGTCACCGGGACGACGCACGGCAATACCATCAGCAATGGTATTCGCGGATTTTAACTCATGGACTGCACCGCTTTTAAAGGCCTCCAGCATACAAGGAGCACCAGCGGCCTCGACCCCGATGACCTGTACCTCGGGCCGCTTTTCTTTAATTGCACAGGCTACCCCTGCGATCAAGCCGCCTCCACCAATGGGTACCACAACGGCATCTAAGTCTGGCAATTCCTCTAATATCTCCAGTCCGATGGTTCCCTGACCGGCAATAACCAGCGGGTCATCAAAGGCATGTACAAAAACTGCGCCATTTTCGTGTTGAATTTCCTGGGCTTTGCGGAAGGCATCATCATAACCCTGCCCCGAAAGAACCACATCGGCCCCAAGGGCCTTGGTACTCTCTATCTTGGTTATGGGTGCTCCCTCGGGCATCACAATGGTAGCTGAAATACCTACCTGACTGGAAGCAAAGGCTACCCCCTGGGCATGATTACCGGCAGAGGCTGCCACCACTCCTTGGGCTGCTTCCTGAGCCAAGACAGAAATTTTATTATAGGCACCCCTTAATTTAAAGGAACCGGTTTTTTGTAAGTTTTCCAGTTTAATAAAGACATGGGCTCCGGTTTTCTTACTAAGGATTTCAGAAGGTTCCAACGGTGTATAGCGACTAACCCCCTGAAGCCTTTCCTTTGCTTCCAAAATATTTTGCAAAGTAACAAAATCATTATCCATATCAATTGCTCCTTATTTTGCTATAAGCTTTGCCTTAAATCATACCCCATTGCCTGACAGATTATTTCCAAATCAGCGGGTTTATCAATATCCATGCCAACCTCCGGATAGGGACAAATAATTGCCCTGCCCTTGATGTTAAGCATCTGCGAAACCTTTTCCTGGGCTTCCTGCAAGGTAAGAAGCCGTAACAATAGCTTTATCAGAAGTGGTAACCCTACCCGTCGGGCCAGGGCAATGACCCTCTTGCGCAAGTCCACTAACTCCTGCCCTATGACAAGGCATTGTTCAACAACCTGAGGATTAACCAGGAAAAGGTTCCCTCCTGTAAAAACTCCTTCTCGAAAAGTAACGTAGGTCCTTTGGGCCCGGGGAAAAGTTTTTTCCACCACTTCCCTCGGAATTAGAGGAAAATAGACATCATCCTTTAGCTCCTTACAAAGTGCTAGGAACCCAGATACAGAACCAGCTGTTAAAAGGGGGATGTCGGACGAAGCCACTAAATAGTGGCTATCCATTAGGGCATTACCCTTTTTTATATTTTCCATCATCGTCAGACCCGACTCCAGCCAAATTACATCGGCTGGCAATTCCCTTTTAATTCCGGGGGGCCCAACTACAACAATCCTACCCACCTCACGATTACTCCTTAGGGCACGGATAACGTACAGCACCATGGGAATTGAGCCAATTTTAATGAGGGCCTCATAGGGCTCTGGGCTGAGATTTTTTAATTGTCCATTATTCACACTGCCGGCCAAAACCAGCGCATCAATCATTTTTCCTTTGTGCCCCCTTAAGGGAATTAAGCATAATGTTTTCAGCACTGTAAATATGTTCCCTGGCCAAATTCTGTGCCAGTTCTACATTGCGGTCAGCAATGGCATCAACAATTTGGCGATGCTCCTCGATGGCATCTTTACTTCTGCCAGGCTGGGACAAAGACACCGTCCGTACCCTCTGAATGATTTCTCTCAAGTGAGTAATAATCGTTAGTAACCTTTCATTTCGGCCGGCCCTATACAATAATTCATGAAAATCAGTATCTGTTTCTACAATCTTGTTAATATCCTGTTTGTTCGTCTGCTCAGAGTAAGCCAATAAAGATCTTTCTAATTGCTCAATTTCTTCCTCACTGGCCCGCTCCGCAGCTAACCCTGCGGCCAGTGCTTCCAGCGATGCCCTCACCTCAAAGACATCGGTAATATCTTTGAGGGAAATCCCCGCCACATAAGCACCTTTACGGGGTATCATAACCACAAAGCCTTCCAATTCCAACTTGCGAATCGCTTCCCGCACAGGGGTCCGACTGACTCCCATCTCCTCAGCCAATTGAATCTCCATTAACCTTTCACCCGGCTCTAATTTGCCCGAGAGGATCGCTTCACGCAAGGTTTCAAATACAATTTCCCTTAATGGTTTATATGCATCAAGCTTTATTGGAGCTAATCTATTTTCACTCATTTCCCCTTCCCCCTTCTACAACCATACCCTAATCTAATATCGTGGTCATTCGTTTGAGCATAACCACTGTGTAGGCCTCGTTCGGATGGCTTTTAGCTATTAGCGATTGGCCTTTTTTCATCCCATACATGTAGCAATAACCGTACAGTCCGGCAAATGTACTTGGCCTGCAATCTCCTTCGCCTTGGCCAGGTTTTCTGTTAGACCAAAAACCGTAGGCCCGCTGCCAGACATTAATACCCCCTGGGAACCAGCTTCCCGCAGATAATTCTTAATCGTAATTAGTTCCGGGTGTAATTTTAACGTCATACTTTCTAAAACATTTGCTAACTCCCCAGCAACCTTTTCCAGGTTTCGCTCCTTGAGAGCCTCTAGCATCCTTGCCATATCCGGTCTTTTGCGCAGTTCATTCAAGCAAAGTCCTTGATATACTTCTGCTGTACTAACACCAAAGGCTGGCTTAACCAATACTACGCCAAAGGGCGGTGCCAAATCCAAGGGGGTAAGTTTTTCACCAATTCCCCGGGCAATAACCGTACCACCCATCAGGCAAAAGGGAACATCGGCACCCAACTGAGCAGCTAACTTCATTAGCTGCTCTTGACTTAGGCCTAAATCCCAAAGTGCATTAAGCCCCCTCAAGGCAGCCGCTGCATTGGTAGACCCACCAGCCAAACCAGCAGCCACTGGTATATTCTTATGCAGACGTATAATTGCCCCAGCCTCTGGGGGAGCCATTCGCTTTAGTAGATTTGCTGCCTTAAGCACCAGGTTATCTTCCTTGGTGGTTACGGAGATTCCCGACACAAAAAGGCTAATTTCTGAAGTTTGTTGCTCAATTTCTAAAACATCATGCAAAGCAATGCTTTGCATGATCATTTCAACCTCGTGATAACCATCGGGACGCCGGGCTAAAACATCCAATGTTAAATTTATTTTTCCATGTGCCTGTAGCCTTATGGCCATGTTATCTCCCCCCAAAGCAATTATACACTGCCATTCCCCAAATGAGGCGGAAATATTTTCTTCTGGCTTTGCTTTTTGGTCAGTAGACAGCCATTTTTTTATAGTATGATTTCTATTATTTGCTTTGATTAGATAAAAAATACTGAGGATATAACAGACCCTAAAACCAAAGGCCTCATATTATAGATTGATTAGAACATGAAAGGAGGTTATTAAGAAGATGTTTTATCGGGCCGGTATTGAATTGCAAATTGACCCTAAATCGCGGCGATTAAATGTCTACATTGGTGAACAGTTATCAAACACCTACCCTGTTGGTGTGGGCAAGGCCGCCACCCCTACCCCAGCCGGAGATTATCAAGTCGTTAACAAAGTCACCAATCCTGGCGGTATATTGGGCACTCGCTGGATGGGTTTAAATATCCCCGGCGGCAATTACGGAATTCATGGTACCAGTATACCCTCTTCCATCGGTGGTTTTGTTTCTTTAGGCTGCATCCGAATGTATAATAAAAATGTAGAAGAGCTTTTTCCCTTGGTTCCCATCGGTACACCGGTTCGGATTGACGTTGTTCCAGGCTACAACCAAAAAACCCAGGCAACTACCTCATCTCCCGCCAGTGGCCCACCCCTGGATCATGCTGTCTATACCGTTCAACCAGGTGATACGCTATGGAAAATTGCTCAGCAACACCATACAACCTTAGCAGAACTAATGTCCATTAACACTATTCCTAACCCCAATATGCTGGAGATAGGACAAATAATCTTTATTCCATAAAATAGATGCTTTTGCGTTTGGGTTTTCAAGGAAGGACGAACGTAAAGGATTACGGGCATCATAAACAAAGAAGTGTCGCAAAACCACTTTCGTGGGCTAGCGACACTTCTTTGTTTTAAATTTTACATTTAGGAAAGATTTTATTGACAATTGATCCGATTATTTTTTTAACAGCAAAAAGGCTCCTCCCGCCATTAAAAGGGTCCCCGCCAGGTGATACCAATTAAAGGGGATCCGCTCAAAACCAAAGATTCCTAGATGATCGATGGCTGCGGCAGTAAGAACCTGGCCAACAATAATCGCTGTGGTGGCAGAAGCAACCCCCACTACGGGCATGCTCCGGGCGACCATGTATATAATTAAGACACTCAATACTCCCCCCAGGTAGGTGTACCAGGGCGCACTTGCCCATTTACCTAAATCACAGTCCCCCAGGCGACAGACAAAAACCAAGATTCCTACAACTACCGTGCCAACGGCATGAACAATAAAGGTCGTTTCCCATAACCCCACAACCTTCCCTAAGGCCGAGTTCATCGTCCCTTGCAGGGCCATGGTAAGCCCTGATGTTGCAGCAATAATCAGTGCTATCAATTTTGCGTCCATTTGCACCTCCGGGTCGGATATTAATTAGAAAAGCTTGGCACGAGCCTTCGCTTCTCTTATACTATCATCCTTAAAATCGGATACTTTCGGATAGTATAACTGAAGCAGGCAAGTCGCCTGCTTCAGTTATTAATATACCCCCAGGGGGTTAAAATTACACTAAAATATCATGCCCTAAGGACCTTAGGGTTCCTCGCAAATAATCTGTATGAATTACCCCAGGATCAAAATCGACGGTTACGGAACCCTCCTCCAGGTTTACCTTAACTTGATCCACGCCATCAATCTGAGATAGATAGGTCTCAATCTCCTGTTTATCATGCTGGCCACCTTGTAAGCCTCCGATTTTAAAGGTTTTACTAGTATTCTGGTGATCACGAATATTTGGCCCGGTCAATGCTGTCACCTCCTGACTTATTCCTATTTTTTGCTGAAAATCGGGCCATTATTCAAAAAGTCAACCCCCGCCAGCATTTACACCGGACCGGGGGCGACAATTTAACCTTTTGCACTTTTTATGCCCCCGGGTAATAATTTATTGAAACATCAACCCTTACAACACCAGCACCGGTAGTTTTACTGCCCTTTCCTTTAAGCCCCTTGGCCCCAGCCAATAATCGTTGGGCAATCATTTGGATATTATCCTTAGGGTATTTCGCCTTTAGCAGAGCCATAGACCCGGTCACATGAGCTGCGGCCATGGAACTACCGCTTAGTCTTACATAGGTGCCCCAACGATACGTTGATAAAATGTTGCTGCCCGGGGCAAGCAAATCTACTTCCGGTCCACTGCTGCTAAAATCAGCTAATTTACCCTTCGTGTCCATGGCAGCAACACTAATGGTGTCCTTAAATGCCGCCGGATAATCAACCGTACCAGGACCCCCATCATTACCAGCCGCCGCCACAATTAAAAGACCCCGTCTACGGGCTTCCCGCGCCGCTTCCTCCAATGCCCGGCTGTACTTATCCGTACCAAAACTCATATTGGCAATATGAATATGATTCTTGATACACCAGTCAATGGCATTAATAGCATTCAGTATGGTACCGTCACCCAACTGATCCAGCACTTTCACTGCATATATTTCTGCCTCTGGTGCTACGCCGAGAATACCTTTCCCTATGTTTGATGCTGCTATGGTACCAGCCACATGCGTACCATGGCCATTATCATCATCGAAGGATGAACCGGGAGAAATAAGATTGATGCCCCCTCGGAGATTTTTTCTGAGGTTAGGATGGTTCGTATCAATCCCACTATCGATGACGGCAACCTTAACCCCTTGCCCTCTGGTCTCCTGCCAGCATACATCGGACCCAATATAATGAACGCCCCAGGGAATCACTTGCTCTGAAAATCCTTTAAAATTTATAGGTGCCCATGGTACTAAACTAATTTTAAAATTTTCTTCTACCGCCACCACTCCACCGGTGGAGAGAATTTCTTGATCCGTAACTTCTGATGGTAATGTACAAATCAGACCATTCACAGTCGGCAGAGTACGAACATTCTGTGCTCCCATCCAATTTATTAAACCCATATGGGGCTGGGTTAATTTCCCCCGGTGGAGGCGGTCTCTGAATAAGATGATTCTTACTCGGCTTGTTTTACCACCCATAACCTCATCCCCTCTTAACACCACACCCCTTACTCTTCTTTCTTCTCTTCTGGTTTGTTTTGTTTGTTGAGTCTGTTGTCTGCATTGCTCTCCGCCTGTTCAGTGCCTAGCAAGCCTTGCAGCAGACCCCCCAATGGTGCTAAAACACTGACCAAATCCACCTGATCCTTGGTAGATCTAGTAGCATTTTGACGTTCTGGTGTTTTTACGGTTGTTACGATGGAATCCAACATCACCCCAAGGCTGCCAGCAACAATATCCATTACTTTGCCTGTAACTTTAACACCTTTAATAATCTTTTTTACGGTATCCTCCACCGGCACTTCTCTTTTAGTAACCACTGGTTGGTCTGATAAACGTTCCAAAACCTGGCTCAATTTATCCAACTGATCATTTAGCTGTTGTTCAGCCTGTCGTTGCAATTCAACCCTAGAGAGAATACCGACCAGTTTATCCATGTTTCCCAGCACACCGGAAACCTGGTCCAGTTCACTGCTCCTCTGGAAATGAATATTTTCCATTCTAGAAACCAGTTCCTCTAGGTTATTAGTGAGCCGGTTGCTGGATCTTTCTCCCACTGTGATCAACTCCTTTATATACTCCCTTACGGTACCTTTATGCTGGGTGGAAAAGGGCTACACGAGGATGTAGCCCCTTCCCTCATAAAGGATACAAAACTTTTGATTTGGTAGTTTAGCACCAGCAAAAGCAGCAACAGAAGATAGCCAGAGCCAGAAACAGGTAGAGACCAAGCAAGTGGTAGGGCAAAATGCCGCAAAATACGAGTGCGATGCCAATAATGAACAGAGCCAGGAGCAGGCAGCAGCAAAGACCTAGATTTCCACCATAACCTCCACTTACCTTTTCCTTAATGCCTTCTAATACGTTGGACATCCAATATTCCTCCTTATGTTAAAATCTTTGAACGATATCCCGGGACCGTCCTTACATTAAATTATGAGAAAGGGAGACTTTGTGTTACAGAGTTTAGATACAAATTTTGCATTGCAAAGTAAAAAAGGGTAGCCCTAAGGCACCCTTTTTTGATAATATAATATTTTATTGCTTTTTTTGTCTGCTTAAAATAGTCCAGGTAAACTAGACAGATTTAATCCTGTGGCTTTGGTAACCTCTTCCTTGGCCTTTTCTTTACTTTCGTTTTGTGCTTGGTTATAGGCCTCCGTTAGCATTTGTCCGAGAACCTCCGGTTCTACAGATGAAATGCGATCTGGGTCAAACCGTACAGCAAGAATACTTTGTTGGCCATTAATTATTACCTTTACTAAACCATCCCCAGCCGTTCCTTCCACTGTCATATCTTTAAGCAGTTGTTGTAAATTTTGCAGTTGGCCAAAAACCTTGGTCATATTACCAAACACATACTCACCTCCGCTACCCTTTAAACATATTGATAAAGTTTCCTATATTAAGACCGGTCATTTTAGCCACTTCTTCCTGAACCTTATTTCTGCTGTCCTGTTGAGCTAATTTAATTCCTTCTACTACCAGGTCCTCTAACTTAGTGACATTTTCTTTCATGATTTCAGGCGAAATTTTAACACTAATTAACTGTTGACTGCCATTCATGACAACAGTAACATCGCCTTCCCCTACCATTGCTTCAACTTGTATTTGCTTTAAACCGTCCTGCATATTTTGAACTTGGGAAAGCATACCACCTAAGTTTCCAAACAACTAAAACCACCTCCCTAGAATGAAGACGATGGGGAACCAAAGCGGGAATCCCACTTTAACATGCCCCTTGGGTTCGGGCCAGTCTCTTTCCTCTGACCCTCCTTTGTTTGATTTGGTTTATCCTCAGCCTTTTCTGGTTTGACTTTGACTCCCTGCTCCGGTTTTTTTTCCAAGGGTTTTTTGGGTCCTAACATATTGGCCAACATTCCCATTAGGGCGGCTGGGTTATTGCCACCCCCGCCAAAGCCACCTAACATGCCCGCCAGGGTTGCCAACATAGCCGGGTCTAGCCCCGGTCTACCGTTAGCCTCGCCACCCTCATCTGTTCTGCCAGGGCCCCCTAACATACCCGCTAGGGCCGCAATCATACCTGGGTCAATTCCCCCCGGGGGTGCAGCTTCCCCCTGAGAATTTGCCGGCATACCGCCCAAGGCGCCGGCAATTTGATTTGCCAACTCCCCGGTACCCTTCACCCTTTGTCCTTCGGGCAAAATCTTATTCATGCAGTTAACAATACCCAGTAGGTTCATCAAGGCCAACATAATCATGGTACTGTTCTCATTTGCCCCTTGCTGGGCTTGAAAATTAAGCAGTTTAAACATCGAATCTTCTAACCCATGGCAAAGTGTTTCTGTGGCCGTCTTAAATGCAGTACTATTTGCCACATCACCCATTTCATTATTCAACTTTCCCCCCCCTTTGTAAAAAATCAATGGCATTCCTATCCATGCCGAGCCAAACAAAAACTACCATTATAATATATGAGCCAAAAATAAAGAAGTGACTTCCTAAGCGACAATCACACCCTGGTATAAACAGGTAAGCCGCCCAAGGGTTGGGCGGCTTCTGCAATGTAGTATCTAAGCACCACGAATGGTTAAAGTAGCATCGTCGATTCTGACAAAGGATCCGGTGTCTCCTGGTTCCCTGGTAAATACGATGGATACGTTACCGGACACAGCACCTTCCGGCGCAGCATTGGAGGTAACACATTTCCTGGTCCAGGTTCCATTAATTTCAGTCTCCTGGAAGGTAGTAACCTGGGAAGAATTGATTTCTTGACCTGCTTCATTGTAGAAGGCAATTTTAGCATCGACCCTATAGTTTTCGATGATGCCATTGGGTACAACATCTTGGATGTAGAAGCAGAATTCATACCGTAAGCCGGGACGAATCACTTCATTGGGAATACTCTGTACTAAGGAAGCTGTTTCAGCCGTTGGATTGATACAGTCAGATGTGGCAGGACCTCCTAAACCAACAGAGAATGAACCGTTACCATTTCTGCCTGGTTCACCTGGTGCTACGTTGGAAGTTTGCCATACATCTAGGATACAACCAGAGAAAGCTTCAAAGCCGGTGTTTGCCAGTACTTGCTGACCTACTAAATCCTGATCAGGCAGACAGGTTTGGATGAAGATTTGTTGATCTTCGGTAATTTTCAGAATAAAGCTAACCGTGGCTGTTTGATTAACCCTGGTCGGACGTGGCATATTAAAGGCAACGTCAACATTTACATCCTTAAAATCAATGTCAATATTGCTGGGATTCATAATCGGCAGCGGTGGGTTAAGTTTTACCGTCTTGGTAAAGGGTACATCCTCACCAACATGACGAACATCGTCCTCCCGATTGACATAGTAAACTTGCTTGTGAATCGTACCGTGAACCGTGATACTCCTTAATTCCCTCGGGCCGCACTCCTTTTCAAAGGCATGCACCGTGGCCTTGGGGCTGTGGCAGAAATTATTCATATAGCCAGGAAATTTGCTGGGGGGAATTACGTTTTGACGGAAGTTCTCCATGTCACGGGGCTGAATGATCCCACCGTAAACTGGATCTGCCTCTAAATCCCTTACCACCACATCAATATGGTCAATCTTTTTAGCCAATTCATCAAGGCAAAGAGTATTATCTACTGTTATAGAATCTGTGACATCCGCTATAACAATTGGCAGTTTAACTAAGACGCAACCGGTAAAACCGTTAGGCATTTTACTACCTCCTTATATTTAATAAAATTTTATATTTAACCCTTGGCTTCGCAAGGAATCCTAATAACCTCGCCCACAGTAAGGACATTGGGATTTGTCAGTTGTGGGTTCGCTGCTTGAATGGCCTGCACAGTAGTTCCATAACGCTGGGCCAATTTAGCTAAGGTATCTCCTCTGGCAATTGTATAGTTAAAGACTGTGCCGGGAACACAGGGTGTGGTTGGCGGTTCGGTTGTGGGTGCCACAGTCGGCCTGGGAGTAAAACCTATCACCACATCTTGTTCCACTGTTTCTGTAATTTTGACACACACTTTTAGTACTGCTTCAACAAGGATTTCACAGTCTTCATCCAGTTTTGCATTGGCCCATTCAACTTCGACATTTACGTCTGCTCTGTTACCAGGACGTGCCCCAGGTACATCAATAAAGGTCTTAAAGGTGACTTTTCGATGCAGCATATGCAAGGATTTATCCGCTTTCATTGCTGTATAAAGAACTTCAAACTCTACGGTGCCCTTAATTAATACCTTATCATGAATAATATCGATGTCCTTAATGGTGACATCCCCGACGGAAATTTCCCTTACTTTGTCAATATCAGGCTTACCATAGGGAGGTTCCTTGGAGTCCCGAACGATAACCTGCTTGCATTCCTCCGCAACCAAGCTTTCCATATCCAGTCTGGCGGTTTCTACATCTGCACCTTCAATCGCAGTAATTACATCTACTTCTCTGTCTTCCACCACACGTGCTCTTACTTTTATTACAATCATGGGAGAGAACTTACAGCCGTTTATATCGGCAAGGTCCATCTTACAAGATTCCACCATGGCATCCATGTAGACTTCCATACCCTGTTCAGCACCTTCAACCTCAATAAAGTTACTGAATTTAAAGGTCCTTTCAAAGGAGTGAACATGGTCCTTATAATACTTTTTATCTTGTTCAAAACCATGCCCGTGCTTATGTCCATGTTCATGTTTGCCGTGATCATGTTTGCCGTGATCTTTCTTTCTATCTGCTCGATATAGACATTCCATATCCACTTCGCCATCAAAGAGGATCTTGTTCCGAATAATTCTGGTATTGGTTATCTCCACATCACACATGCAGCGGATAACATCACTAATAATGAGATCCCTTTCATCGGGCAGTTCAAACTCATCATCAATTAGGATCTGCTTGGTATTGCTTCCCACCACTTGCTGCAGGTTCATTCTTTCTGTTTCACAGTTATAACCCTGGGGACATTCTGTTAAGGCGTTGACCTCCCGATCTTCAGTTACCCTAACGGTTATTTGAAGTACAGCAGCAACATCGTAGTCGCAATCCCGGGCCAGTTTTATGTTAATATCCTCGACCTCAAAGTCGATTTCAACATCCATGCCTGGCCGGGCACCCTCTACTTCAACAAAATCTGTAAAATCAAATTCTTCGGTAAAGCTATGCACAGACTGATCTTTTTTGAAAGCCGAATACATCACTTGCACCCGCAAGGTTCCCTCTACAATCACCTTATTAGGGATTACTTCAACTTTCCTTAACTTAACGATTGTGTCAATGGAAAGAATCTCTTCCATATCGGGTGTACCTGAGGGTAGCGTAAAGCTGTCTCGAATTATGGTTTGTTCTGTGTTTTCGCCAACAAGCTGTTTTACCCTAATTTGTTCTGTCCCGACGATCTGATTAGCCGGTTGGTTATTTATCTGCCGGAATTTTGGCTTGGGACTTTTCCTCATAACCATCAATCTTAGCCTCCTTTCAAGATATCTCCTTAATATATATATTGGATTGGCTGTAGAAATGTGCTGAAATTGTGGTCAATCCTTAAGAAAAAGCAAAAAAACGGGGGGAAATTTTTCCCCCCGTTTACATTTTATGGAATTGTCTGTTGTACAAGTTATTTAAGTTGTCCAATTAATTGGCTATTTTATGACCCTTAGCGCCGAGCAAATTGCTGAACCCAGATGTAGCCAGAGCCAGTATAACTTTGATATACGCCTACACCAATTTCATTGTAATTGGCATTTAAGATGTTCGCCCGGTGACCGGGGCTGTTCATCCAATCCTTCACGACCTGCTCAGGAGTTTTTTGACCCATGGCAATATTTTCCCCTGCTGCTTTGTAGCTGATACCAAATTTACGCATCATATCAAAGGGGGAGCCATAATTGGGAGATGTGTGAGAGAAATATCTGCTCTGATACATATCCTGCGCCTTTACCTGTGCAACTTTGGTTAAATCCTCTTTGGCAACCACAGGCTTTAGACCATTTTTTGCTCTTTCAGCATTAACCAAATCCACTACCTTCGTTTGAGCTTCATTCATAAAGGTAGTAGGCTCCTGGGGCACAGGTGTTGGCTCTGGTTGGGGAGCCGGCTTTGGTTCAGGTTGTGGTGCCGGTTGCGGCTCTGGTTTTGGCTCTGGTTTTGGCTCCGGTTTTGGTGCCGGTGCTGGCTGTTCCGGTTGCTGAATAGGCTCTGTAATGGGTTTATATGCTAATAGTTGAATACAAAGCTTACCAGAGCTGGTATCCGCAAAGGCCAAACCAATTCGATTGTATTTACTATTTAGGATCGAACTGCTGCCATAGTATTGAAGTTGCTTTTGGACCATCGATGCCACATCATTGCCGCGTACAGTGGTTTGTCCAAGGGTGCTATAACCACCGTTTTTGGCAATCGTTAACAGCATTGCGGAACTGGGAATTTGACCGGTTCTTTGATAATATGCCAAATTCTTGGCAGCTTGCCCGGACAGCTCTTGATCCGCCATCAGCGTTGCCAGACCACCTTTGGCGCGGGCTTCATTAACCAGTCTAACCATCTCTTGGCTATCATCGGTAGCCGCCATAGCTGACTGCGCCGTCATAACGGACATCATCATGGTTAATAGGAACAAGGTAGCCAGGAACATAGGAACTTTCTTCAAACGATACTGCATTTCTTTTCTCCTTTCCTTTTTGCCTCCGGAGTTAGCTGACGGGTTCGGGCAAGGAAATCCCTACCTTTAAAAGGATTCACCCCATAAACGGTTCCTCCGTACCCACTAAAGGGATTCGGCATCTGTAACTGGCGCTTTGCCTGTCCTAAATATACATAAATTAACCTAAATTGACAAAACCCGTAATAGCTGTTAATAATTTATTTAGTTGGTTAAAACAGGTGCACAAACAATTTTATGTAAAATAACACACTCTCCCGTGCGTATACCATATTTTTACACGGAACAAAAGCCCCGCTCTTATCGTCACGGGGCTTTCTTTCCTAGAACTCTACGTTTAGTTTATCCAAGACCACTTGAATATGATTGAAAACGGTCACCCTATCGGATCCGGCAAACAGTAAGCCAACTGCCCTATTGCCCTCTGTAAGGACTAAGGAACCACTATCTCCACCCTGGGATTTCATATCACAAATTACCTGATTGGAGAAATACGCATTACTATTGTCATCCATTTTTACTTGCATGGTGGTGCCTATGGCAGTAACTACTCCGGAGGTAATGCCCGTTGTTCTACCACTTTTAACGACCCTCATGCCGGGTTTTGCCTCTACAATCCCCTGCACTTTACCAATACCAAGTATCTCATCGGTAATCAGCTCGGGCTTGAGGGGCCGGGCAACAGCACAATCCACATGGTTTACTGCCCCTTCCCTTTTAAAGAATTTCAAATCATAATTGGGTCTAATCGTATGAACCAGCATGTTGGCAATCCTTGCTGCCCCGTTGGCTATGGGGCAGGTAGCAGGGGCCTCTCCCTTTTGGATAGGAATATACCTTAATAGTATTGCAATGCGGTCGTCCTTGGTGCCGCCATCATACTCACCTGGCTGCAATATAAGGTCTCCTGGGGCAGACCGACCGTCTTTCCCATCGGTGGCATTGGCTAAAATATGGTTATTTGAAAGAATAAGTGGCTCTCCCGTGGTACGATCGCGTACCATTGCCCCAAAGGTGCCAGCCGTTACCCGATAGTGTCCCAAACTAAATCCGGGTTGGGCGGGTCTGACATGTTTTTTTCTATCATCAGACAAAAAACGAATTTCACCAACTTCCACAACATCTGTTTCTAAACCATTAATCCTAAAGGGTACCTGTTCCTCCCTGCTTAAGCTTTCAGAACGTTCCTTTTTGGAGACAAAGATGATAATTGCCTTTTGCTCGGTTCTTTGCATGCCCACATGTTTATAGCCGACACCTACGCCTACAACATTTTTAATTCCAAGCAAACGCCATTTGGCTTTCTCCACAGTTTTCAAAAAATTTAACATAAAGGAAATCCCTCCTAAAATGTCCTAGATCATCATATGCTGGACTTTAGGAAGGGGTACTATGGTTTTAATATTCCGTTCTGGGTATGCCTAAGCGATGTTTTCCTCTGGTTTCCACCCCACCAATACCTTCAAAACCGGTAATGGTACTTTTAATAATTTCCCTTAAGGCAATGGGATCTTGAATGGAAGTATAGGCTATTTTTTCAACCACAAACACAGGATCATAGGCATGAATTAATACCCTTTTGGGGGAACTTGCAAAATTGGCACCGGCACTTAATACTACCTCATAGCAAGACTGGCAGGCACCGGCAAATATCACTAAATCATCCCGACTTTTTTCAAAGGTACGGGCAATTTTAACTGCTTCGACAAAGTATTTTGAGTTGTGGTAATTATTTACATTGCTTAAATCCTTGGCACCCTTTTTAATGCCGTCATGCCCGGTAAGTACTAAAATATCTGGGTAATGTTTTTCAAGAAGAGCCAGCACCCTTTTGGGTTGCTCCTCTTCATCAATAGCATACCCGAAGGCTGGTATAGAAAGGTTACGATAGGTGGTCATACATAAGTCTAAATAATCCTTATCTCCGTCCAGGTGGAGTACTGTACCGGGCACATCAAAACCCTCAATGTCACTGTCGTCTCCTTTTTCTGGTTGAGCAGTGCGGGTCATACATATTCCATCGGCACATCTTTTAAGTCGATCTTTTCGTTCATCCATGCGCCTTTTCATAACCCGTCCCATAACTTCTTCGTTTTTCCTTAAGGTCTGGGTCCAATATTTGGAAATGTCTTTTACATCTACTTTAATTAAGTCATCTACTAACGAACTAGCAAACAGTCGTATATCCAATCCCTTAAGGACTGCGTAATCTTTACCATCTTGCCCCTGGTAAACGCTGTTAACCTTAAAGAAAATATCATTGCCATAGGATTTACGGGCAACAATATCACCTTCTTTAATCTTTGGCACGGCCTTACCCCCTTTCTACATCATCTTATGTTGGGGGTAATAGGGTTGTTACACATCTACCAGCCGCTAACTGTGGGGTCTTTGTTAATGCATGTCACGGATTTACGACCCTTCGATGGGCCTGCACAAAAACCCATTTCCCAGGGCCAATACCAGTCCCTGGGAAATGGCCTAATAGTCCAAAAGACTGACGGCGGATGGCTATTTCGTATACCTATCCGCCACGCAGGAAGCGGCAAAGGAATCTGGTTTGATCTTGGCCGCAAAGCCGCTACCCGTTACCATTCCCACCACTTCCCGAATCAAATCCTTTGTTTCGCCCTGGGTTCCCACATCAATATGTATTTCGACAGCTAAATGTTCAAGCCCATCTTCAAGTAGGAAGTTTGTTATCTTTGCTCCCAATTCAAGGCTCCGGGTTGTTTCATAATAAATTTTTTGACGTAGGCTTTTTATTTTACTTTGTATGCTTTTATGGTAGTAATATCTGGCGCCCTTCCCTTTACGATGAACAATAACCGCAGTTACAAAACAAGTTTCATGACGAGTCTGCGAATCCGTTCCTACCACAATTTTATAAGAGGAGCAGGGAAGGTTCTTAATATAACTTAAGATATCCCCCATCATCTCACGGAAGCTCAATTTACCTTTGGAAGGGCTAGTAAAGTCCATATATTCCTCCACTGGCTACTACTTAATCGATGGCGCAAAAGGTATTTGCTAATAACGCAAAATCTTGAATCGTCAGTGTCTCTCCCCTTCTGGAGGGTTCTATTTCTATTTCACTTAGTATTTTGAGCCACGTTTCCTTATCTGCCAACCCTGATCCAGTCAGTGAATTTAGCAATGTTTTTCTTCTTTGGCCAAAGGCTGCACGAACAATCTTAAAAAACATTTCCTCACTTTGCAGACTCACGGGCGGGACTTTTCTTCTGGTTAACCGGATAACCGCAGATTCGACTTCCGGTGCTGGGTAAAATACGGTCTTAGGAACTTTAGCCACGATCTCGGGTACGGTATAATACTGCACAGCTACACTAAGGCTTCCATAATCCTTACCCCCTGGAGAAGCTTGCAAACGGTCCGCCACTTCCTTCTGCATCATAACAACCATTCGGTTCAAATTAAAACCACTGGTAAGCAAATGCATCAATAGGGGTGTCGTAATATAATAGGGGAGATTCGCCACCAAATTAAAACTTTTGGCATTGGGTCCAAAGGCACCAGCCGTGTATTCTGAGGCAATTTGGTCAAAATTTACCTTTAATGCATCCGCATGAACAACTTGGATGTTATCAAAGTCCGCCAAAGTCTCCTGCAGTATCGGCAATAGGGTTTGGTCAATCTCCACGGCAATGACCTTCCCCGCTGAGCGAGCCAAACGCCTGGTTAATACCCCAAGTCCAGGCCCAATTTCAAACACTAGATCCTCTGGGGCTAAATCCGCAGCATTGACTATTTTATCAATAATGTTAGCGTCCATGAGAAAATTTTGTCCTAAAGCCTTCCTTACCCTAAAGCCATGAGACTTAATAATTTCTTTAACCACGGATGGTGATGTTAATTCTCGCAAGGTACATTTCCTTCCTCTGTTTAGTCTATAGCTATTATACCCGTTATTTGGCAATCACAATAGGCTGTTAACTTAGCCATCAGCCAATTACGCCTGCTCTTTGCAGTCTCTCAAAGGCTGACGGCCCAAGGTTGACACATGAACTGCCCTAAAGTCCAAAAAGCTGAAGGCTAAAAAGGTCTCTCCAGCAAATGTGAGAGACCCCTTACTCCTTCTACAAAAGTTATCCTATAACAAAAACCATTTGCTACTCCAAAACATACACCCTCGTATTCCGCTTCCCCCAAGCAAGGGCTTCATTTTCTGATTCATAAAATAGGTCAATGCGATTTCCTTTGATCGCTCCTCCTGTGTCTCGGGCAATGGCTTTGCCATAGCCCTCCACGTATAATCTAGTTCCCAGGGGAATAACTGCCGGGTCAACTGCCGCTATCCCAGAACTGGGTGGTATACCTGAAGCCGTATTTTTACCAGTGTAGGTATACCCTGTTGCTAACATTTCCACTGCCCTGTTAAAACGAAGATCCTGACCACCACGGTTAACCATACTTAAAGTCCCGTATTGGGTCATACTATTTATAGGCCAGGCAATGACTTCTTTCGATTCGCAGTTTCTGGCCACCTCTATACCATTTTCATATCGAACAGCCCAAATCTCCCTTTGCAGACCTTCTTTTCCTTCCTTTACCTTTTTAACAATTCCCCGGTCCATTTGAGGGTTAGCAAGGCGTTCAGCCTGAAAGGGTATGGCCCGGTTATTATATTCTTTTTTAACATCTACACGGACTACCTCTATGTAAATGTTTTTTTCTAATTTCGTAGTTAATGCTGGTAGAACGATATCCTCCGGCTTTAATTGGATACCCTGTTCTTTCAATAACTCCTTAACATCCCTACTGCTTGTACGAACAACCTCGCTTTTACCAGCTACTTGAAGATGTACCGGTATCCCCCCGGTTACCAACTCATTTACAAAACCTTTTACCTCAACCATCATTTTAGGTATGGTTATTTTTTCTGACCATAGGGCAAAACCTAAAACCACCAAAGTCATGACAATTAAAACGGAAATACCGATCAACGCTGCTTTAGCAGCCTTTTTACTTGATTGTTTTGCTTCCAGCCCCGCTAATGTGGGACGTGGCGTTTGGGTAGGCCATTCCACTGGGCACCAATTCATAGAATCCCTCCCTTAGTGGTGCCAACCGGAACCAGAGCTCCTGGCTGACCCCTAAGTCTTATTAGGAATCTTTATTCTCCCAGTGAATGATACTTACCTCCTCAAAAATTTTTACATATTCCACGGTCTAACAACAGATAATCGCATTTTTTTAGAAAAGTGTACCCTCCGGTTTAGGCTATTATTCTACTAGATGCACTTTAATCGTACACCTACCCCAATGAATAGCTTGATCGTAGCTGTTAAAAAAAACGTCGATCCGATTGCCTTTAATGTCGCTACCTGTATCCGCAGCAACGGCATAACCGTAGTTTTCGACATATAATTTTGTTCCCAGGGGAATTACCCTGGGGTCAACTGCCACAATGCCCTCAGAGGGATAAATGCCCGTTGCCGTGCGGTTTCCCGTATGGGTGTATGCCGTGGAAACAACCGTTATTGTTTTGTTATCCTCTAGCGGCATGGAATTACTAAGGTTTCTGACGGCTCCCCCTGCCACGGATCTGGAGGTTCCACGTGAAACCATAACTTGTGGTCCATAAGCAACCAACTGTGGTTCTGGTTTTTTGACAACTTCTGTTCTTAATTGCTCCCTTTTTACTTCTTTACCATCCTGGTAGGTTATTTGAATATACTCCCGGCTCAGTCCACATCGGCCTTGTTTTATTACCCTTTGTTCCCCCGCCGGAAGGTTATAGTCCGGTTTTTTGACCACTTTATACTGGATAAGCTCCTGGTTTGTTATTTCCTCTGTATCAACCCTGGTTACATGTATAGATGCCCCATCCTTAACGGTTGAGTTTAAGGGTACCTCAACAATATCAGCTCTTCTTAAAGTTACCTGTGCTTTTTGCAATGCATCCGCTACAGTTCCCCGAAACTGTATGACGGGAATCTCTTGTTGATCCACAATAATTAGCAGGTGTTTGGCACAGCAGAAGCAATAAACCATAAAGGCTATCCCAATAATGAGTACCCCTAAGAGGAGCCGACAGGCTTCATCTTGCCATAGCTTCTTATTTATTATCCCGATAACGATACCCCCTTTAAACATTTTAGTGCCCTTAGAAATCAATATATTCCTCCGGGACCTAAAATATGTCAGTTAAAGGGAGTGTTTGGTAATTTATTCCATTTCGTTGGAAATATTCTAAACAAAAGACGGATGGCTTTTTTTCAAGGGGACACGCCCGTTTAGTCCATTTCACGAATATACTATATCAGCGGTCATGCTTGCCTATATATACCAAGCCCGGCCATAGAAATAGAAAGGAGGTTTTGATTATGCCAAACGGCACTATCTGTCAACTGGTTAAATTGCCAGTGGTAATCGGTGACATCGTGACATCTGTGACGGTAGATAATGTTACCTGTCTGGATGAACAGGCTAAAAAGATCGATCATATCGATGTGGTTGTTCGTGACTTAGAGGGAGAACCGATTTTTGGCGGTACCCCACCTGCCCATGCCAATAACCCAGAAAATTTCTACCCAGGTTATCACCCAGC
Organism: Desulfotomaculum sp.; assembly: GCF_982386235.1. Lineage (NCBI taxonomy): Bacteria > Bacillati > Bacillota > Clostridia > Eubacteriales > Desulfotomaculaceae > Desulfotomaculum > Desulfotomaculum sp. The sequence continues at coordinate 23,302 of NZ_CEVWQM010000016.1, forward strand.
CAATTGCAACAGCCCAAAGGCCACTTTCCATGTAGGTGAAGCCGTATGTGGGCCCAGAGAGCTAAAGGGTATTCGCATTCATGGCACTATTCACAAGCAAATCTATTATGTAGATAAACACGATGATGTGCGTCATTTGGGTGAGGATATATCTTTTACTAAAGTGATCGATGTTAGACCTGCCCTGATTGTTATGAACCCCAATAATATAGAAATTGATTTTCGCAATGTGGATCTCCAAGTAGACTTTGATCTGCATAAATCAAACCGCATTCAGCAAATTGCCACTATTTCTTTAGTCATTAAAGTGGTTGAGGAAACCCAACTGTTTATTTCTATTTTCCCCGATGGTTGCGACACCGCAACCCTGGGTATTCAAGATTCCTTTGAAGATTTTACCGGAAATATCCCCACTAATTGGCAGGGTGAAAATGTCGCACCAAACCCCAATGGCAGAACTGGTCAAGCGGTGGAATTAGGTTTTTGCCCAACCAGGCCCGCCAGTCTGGTCAGAAGTGTTCCTGATGTTGTTGGCGGCCAATCCTATGAGCTGGCTTTCTGGGCCAGGTCTTTGCAAAAAATGATGAACCCCTGTGCCTTTACTCTGATGGCCCAGATCATGTACTTAGATGCTTCAGGCAACCCTATTAATTCCGTTAACCAAACAATCCGATCCCAGGATCTGAGTGATACCTATCAACCATTCCGTATTTCTGGTGTGGCACCGGAGGGTACAACATCCGCTATGCTTAGCTTTGTATTTACACCGGAATCATCGAATACCTGCGCTGCTCTCATCGACGATTTAACCTTTAGCCCTGTTTAATAAATACTTAGTTGCTCATGGTAGGTTTACCAAACAACCATAACCGATAGGACTAAGCAGGCCATGGGCCATAGCCCATGGCTCATGGCCTTTTCGGCTAATGGCTATGACCGTTAGCTATTTCCCTTGGTTATTATAGGTAGATTAAACAATCGAATGGTATTTTCTGCCGCCTGTAGGGACAACTCGCTAGCACTCATGTTTCTTAGCTCTGCCACATGATCTACGGTGTGTTGAACATAGGCTGGTTCATTGCGCTTACCCCGGTGAGGTACCGGTGTTAGATAAGGGCAATCTGTTTCCACTAATAAGCGATCTAAGGGGGTCTTAACCGCTATATCCTTTAGTTTTCCGGCGTTGGCAAAGGTTACCGGGCCAGCCAGAGAAATAAATAAGCCAAGTTTCATGCATTCCTGGGCAATCTCCCAACTGGCACTGAAGCAATGCATGACTCCCCCCGCAGGGTATGGTGCTTCCTCTCGTAATATCTGCATAATATCCCCGTGAGCATCACGGTCATGAATAATAAAGGGTTTTTTTAATTCCTTTGCCAAGAGTAGTTGCCCTCGAAAAACCCTTTGTTGGATATCCCTGGGGGATAAGTCGTAATAATAATCCAGCCCCATTTCCCCAATGGCCACCACCCTGGGGTGCTCTGCCATTTCTCTAAGCTGTTCCAGATAGTTTTCCGGAGCTTCCTTGGCATCATGGGGATGAATACCCACCGCTGCAAAAATAAAAGGATAGGTCTCGGCCAATTTAATCGATCGTTTAGAAGATGCAAGATCATATCCCACATTAATTACCGCCGTTAACTTCTCTTCGCACCGGGCAATCACCTGGTCCAAATCCTCCTGAAAACGCGGGTTGTCAAGATGAGCGTGGGAATCTATGAGCATTTCGTTAACCTCCTTTTTCAGCCCTCAGCCACTTGTCGGGTCCATCATAATTCCTGTCAAATCGTGAATTGCCAATTACGCCTGCCTTTACTGGATAGGCTCCACAAAAGCCCCTGCCGACCCCTAAGAAATACCCCAAAGTCCGAAGGGCTGACGGCCAATGGCTAATAGTTAAAAATTACCATGGGGAGTGTTGTTGATAACCAACAACACCACCCATGGTAGTAACATAACCCAGTCCTATTCCAGTGTCTTCAAATCAATCCGGGGAAACAGCACTTCCCCGCGTTTGACGGTGGTTGCCGCAGGGAGTTTACCCCAACGTAGGCTCTCCCAGGTATGAAGTTCTGGTTTATCCTCAATGCCTAATTGGGGCCAAACACGGGCTGGTAGGTTTGGCATAAAGGGAGTAACCATAACCGTGGCAAAGCGCATAATTTCGGCCACATTATATAATACCGTATTTAATCTTTCGTTCTGACCATTCTTAGCCAAGGTCCAGGGAGCTGTTTCCTCAAGGTACTTGTTAGCCCTGCCGACCATCTGCCAGATGGCCGCTAAGGCGTTGGATAGCTCACTTTTCTCCATGTATTCTTCTACCATTTTGGGTGTAGCTGCGGCCAAATCAATCAGTTCAGCATCTGGCCCCTCAGGGGTGCCGGGCATCGAAAGTACACCCTGTTGGTATTTTTCCATCATCGTAGCAGATCGGGATAATAGGTTGCCATAATCATTGGCTAAATCTGTATTCATGCGTTTTACCATGGCTTCCTCCGAGTATAAACCATCGGAGCCAAAGGGAAGTTCCCTTAGGAGGAAATAGCGCACCGCATCAACCCCATATTTATCAATTAACAAGTGGGGATCCACTACATTTCCCTTGGATTTAGACATCTTTCCACTATCCAGCAGCAGCCAGCCATGCCCAATAACTTTCTTTGGCAGAGGTAAATCCAAGGCCATTAACATCATGGGCCAAATAATGGTGTGGAACCGCACAATGTCCTTCCCTACCAGGTGAATATCAGCGGGCCAAAATTTTTGGTAAAGGCTATCATTTTCCGTATGATAGCCAAGGGCAGAAATGTAATTTGTTAGGGCATCCACCCAAACATAGACCACGTGTTTGGGATCAAAGGGTACTTGAATGCCCCAGTCAAAGGTCGTTCTGGAGACACAAAGATCCTCCAAACCTTGCTTCACAAAACTAACCATTTCGTTACGACGGGATACTGGTTGAATAAAATCTGGGTTTTCCTCGATGAACTTTAACCAGCGTTCGGCATACTTTGATTGACGGAAGAAATAGCTTTCCTCCCTAACCTTTTCTACTTCCCTTTGGCAATCGGGACACTTACCCTCGGCCAACTGGTATTCAGTAAAGAATGTTTCGCAGGGGGTACAGTACCACCCTTCATATTCAGATTTATAGATGTCCCCTTGTTCATAAAGTTGTTGGAAAAACTTTTGCACCACCTTGCGGTGACGTTCGTCGGTGGTACGGATAAAGTCATCATAACTTACATCCAGCCTTTGCCACAGCCTTTTAAAACCGTCCACAATATGATCCACATATTCCTTTGGGGTTTGGTCTTTGGCTTTGGCAGCTCGTTCAATTTTTTGCCCGTGTTCATCCGAACCGGTTAAAAACCATACATCGTAGCCAGTTAGCCTCTTATAGCGAGCCATGGCATCTGCTGCAACCGTGGTATAGGCATGACCGATATGCAGATTATCGCTGGGGTAATATATGGGTGTGGTAATGTAGAAATTGCCCATTTTCATAAACATCCCTTCTTATATTATAATTAGAAAATAAAAAACCTCGCTCCCTTACAGGGGCGAGGTTATTACCCGCGGTACCACCCTAATTCACTGTCATCTAAGATGACAGCCTCCGTTGTGCACATGCACCATAAGCATTAACGTTGCTTCTCCGGCTGGCCCTAATAGGCTATCCATTCGAACCAGCAGCTCCAAGGCCATGTTCAATCGCTCTTACCCTGCGGGCTTTCACCTTACCCCGCTCTCTTTAAGGGCAGCCTCAATTTACTCATCCCTATCATTGCTTTTATATTATACAACGATTTTATAAAACAAATTTTCACATGTCAAGTTTTCCCCAAAACTTTAAATTTTATACCATAAAATTACAAAAATAAAAGTAAAATATTGACTATTTCGGTTAGTACTGGTATGATTAGTTGTAGTAAAATCTGGTATCGTGTCGATTGCATAATAGGGAGGGATAGCGGAATGAAATCCACAGGTATTGTTCGTAAAGTGGACGAGCTAGGCAGGGTGGTTATTCCCATCGAATTGCGCCGTACACTGGGCATAGACGAAAAAGACGCCCTGGAAATTTATGTGGATAACGAGAAAATTATTTTACGCAAATACGAACCCGCTTGTGTATTCTGCGGTAATGCTTCGGATGTTACCCATTACAAAGGAAAAATGGTATGTCACGAGTGTATTGTCGCCATGGGAGAAAGCGTTAATAAAGAAGTTGTATAACATCCAATAAAAACGAGAGGCCGATGCAGCCTCTCGTTTTTATTGGATGTTATTAATTCTTACATATCCTTTATTCTAAACAGTTCTTTTTCTAGGGCCTTTATCTTTTTATCATAATAACAACTGTCAACTATGTCTTTATGCTTAATATCTTTTATATCTTTATTAATTTCTTGGAGTGCAACCTCCAACTGGTTAAACCTTCTCTCATTCTCCTGTTCCATATTATCCAATCGGTTATCAATGCCGCCCAGCCTACTATCTATGGCATCTAATCGATTATCCATTTGCTCTAACTGATTATCTACAGCATCCAGTCGGTTATCTATCTGATCTAACCGATTATCTACAGCATCCAGTCGGTTGTCTATTTGATCTAACCGATTATCTACAGCATTTAGTCGATTATCTATTTGATCTAACTTGCAGTCCATATTGCCAATTTTATTTAGGATTAATTTTAAAACTTCTTCCATCAAACCCACCCCTTGGGCTTATTATAAATTAACCCCTGAATAATTGCCAGAATATTTTTTCTTATCCATCATTTGGTGTTAACAGGTAAAAAAGCTTACAGCTAGACCCCCAAGAAATACCCTTAAGCCTTATGCACCACTGCATATACTTCCCTCTTGGGTAGACCTCGCAGCTTTGCCACCTGTTTAATCGCCTCCTTCTTATCATAGCCCTGCTGCAGCAGTGATTCTATATGCTCGGCAAGGGAAATTTCAGCCCATTGATTTGTCACCTCTCCACCGAGCTCTTCCTTTGCCGCCCCACCCACAATTAAACAAACCTCCCCACGGGGGTGGTTGTTATCATAGTGTACCAGCAACTGGGAAAGCAGCCCCCTTTTAAATTCCTCATGAACCTTTGTCAGTTCCCTTGCCACCACACCGGGACGGTCTCCCAGTTCCTGCAGCATATCCTTAAGGGTATCTGTTAGACGATGGGGTGATTCATAAAAAATCATGGTTCTCTGTTCGGATTTTAGGGCCTGCAGCTGTTTACGCCTTGTTTTTCGCTGATTGGAAAGGAAGCCCTCGAAGACAAATTTATTTGTAGGAAGACCGGAGGCAACCAATGCTGCAATTCCCGCTGAGGCCCCCGGCAGTGGCACCACGATAATTTCCTGTTCCAAGACCAACCTCACCAAATCTGCCCCTGGGTCAGAAATGCCGGGCATGCCAGCATCTGAAACCAGGGCAATATTTTCACCCTGTTTTAATCGCATAATGAGTTGTTCTTCTTTTCCTTCGCTGCTATGGGAGTGATAGCTCAACAAGGGCGTGTGGATGTCAAAATGACTTAGGAGCTTCCGGGTATGGCGGGTATCCTCAGCCGCGATACAGTCCACCTCTTTGAGAATCCGCAATGCCCTCAGGGTGATATCCTCTAAATTACCAATGGGGGTTGCACAAAGATATAACGTTCCCGTTGTTTTATGTTCCATCCTGTGCATCTCCCCGGTTCATCAATGCATAACAAAAGATGCACTCTCCCTCACGGCCTTTACCAAAATACATATTGCAAATGTGAAAACCTTTATCATACAAATCCCAAAGATTCCTCGCCCCGGGTTTTTTCTGAGCATTAGCACCCTGTCCGTCTTCCAGATAGAGGCCTGCTACTTCCCGTCTTAACCGGGCGTTTTCATCTTCTAGTTCCTTCACCTCTTGTTTTAAGCGATCCACTTCGTCACATATTTGACGAAGGGACTGTTCCAGTCGATTAATCCTGCCGGGCAGGGCAGCCACAGTTGCATTCACCTCGGCCTTTTTTTATTTTCAAATCACTTAAAGGATATTCTCGAATGACCTTGCTTTCCTGTAATTCTACACTTACCGTCTTTCTAAAAATATTTACCGCAATAATCTTCCCTTCACCATCTGGGGCTAACACTTGGGTACCTATCTCAGGGTAATCTGCCTTGGCCTCTTCGTAAACATCATTTTCGTATTTTAAGCAGCACATCAGGCGACCACAGATGCCAGAAATCTTGGTGGGATTTAATGATAGGTTTTGTTCCTTGGCCATCCGAATGGATACCGGGGCAAAATCCGCCAGCCAGGAGGCACAACATAGTTCACGTCCACAACACCCCAAACCACCTACCATTTTAGCCTCATCACGGACGCCAATTTGGCGTAACTCGATGCGCGTACGGAAAACAGCGGCTAAGTCCTTTACCAACTCCCGAAAATCAATTCTACCGTCCGCGGTAAAGTAAAAAATTATTTTATTACCATCGAAGGTCTGTTCCACACTTATTAATTTCATGGGCAATTGATGCAGGGCTATCTTTTCTAAAGCAACTTCGTAAGCCTTCTGTTCTTTTTCCCTGTTTGCTGCTACCTGGTGGTCATCCTCCGGTGTAGCCTTGTGCAAAACTTGTTTTAAAGGTGCCACAACCTCTTCATCCGCCACATCCCTTGGGGCAACCACAACCTCTCCATACTCGATGCCCCTGGTGGTCTCCACCACGACATGTTCTCCCTTATTCAAGGAAATATCTACTGGATCAAAATAATATACTTTACCTGCTTTTTTAAAGCGTACTCCAACCACCCTAACTGACATAGTCATTTCCTCCATCGGAGTGTATTTTCAACAGCATTACCTCCAGGGTCATACGTGTATTGGCATTGGCCAGTATTTTTTCCTTGGCCAATTTTATTTCCTCAATTATTTGCACTAATTTCCCCGGCATATAACAATTGGCCTGGGACAAAAGATCATCCATTTTATCTTGATTATTAAGAACCTTTCTCTGACCTGTATAATGATAAACCAATAAATCCCGAAACCAAAAAAGCATAATCTCCAAGCATTCTACTGCTTCATTCCGATCCGCAGCTAATTCCTCGGCCGCCTGCAGGGCTTGATATTGACCCATTTGAGGCAGTCTCCTTAGCCACCCTAGGGCTTTGGCCCTTCGTGGCCATTGTTCCTCTCCCCCTGTAAGCTTCAGGGCACGGCCTAAACTTCCCCCTGCCAGAGGGGCCACTGCCTGGGCCTGTTCTACCGCTATCTTACCAAGGGTAACTAGCCCTTTACTAACTTCCTGATTACTCAAGGGACGAAATTGTAGTTGTTGACAGCGTGAAAGAATGGTCGGCAGTAAACCATAGGGTTGATCGCTCAGGAGAATAAAAACGGTTTGACTGCCCGGCTCTTCCAAGGTTTTTAAAAAACAGTTGGCTGCCTCCTGCGTCATGGCCTCCGCTTTCTCAATTATAAATACATGCCGGGGGGCTTGAAAGGGCTTATACTGCACCTGCCTTTGCAGTTCCCTTATTTGCTCAATTTTCAGGGTTGCCCCGGATGGCTCCAACAAATGTAAATCCGGGTGATTGCCGCTATCAATCTGGCGGCAGGCCCGGCAATTGCCACAGGCTTCCTCTTTATCTGGGACCTCACACAGCAATAAGCGGGCAAAGCCCTGGGCAACGGTGTATTTGCCAATCCCAGCCGGCCCCATAAACAAATAGGCATGGGCCACACGTTCCCTTTGCACTGAATTTTTTAACATCCTAACAATTTGTTGGTGGCCTATTATACTACTCAAACTAGACATTGAGCAACCCACCTATACGGGTACAAATAATATGATGAATTTGCTCCCTTTCCTGTCGTGCATCCACCACCAAATAAGCCTCTGGTTTGCGCTTGGCTAATTCCAGGTAACCCTCACGTACTTTATGATAAAAATTTAGGGATTGGCTCTCCAACCTATCGGCGGCCCGCTCCCTACGTGATCTGGCCAGTCCCTCCTCCGGGGCTAAATCAAGCAATACCGTTAAATTAGGCGCCAGGCCCCCACTGGCCAATTTATTAATACTCCTTAAAAAGTCTAAATCCATCCCCCTACCGTAGCCTTGATAGGCCAGGGTGGAATCGATATATCGATCACACAGAACCACGATGCCCTGCTTAAGTGTAGGTCGCATCACCTGAGCAACCAACTGGGCCCTCGCCGCAGCATACAACAAAGCTTCGGTGCGGTCCATTAGTTCTGGATAATTTGGATCTAGGAGCAGTTCACGTATTTTTTCCCCCACAGGAGTGCCCCCTGGTTCTCTGGTAACCAGGGTCTTTATTCCTTTTTGGTTAAGATATTTATTTAATAGGTTTAGCTGTGTGCTTTTACCTGAACCATCTACTCCCTCACATACAATAAATATTGAGCACACCTCCTGCTACCATTTTAACCGAAAGTAGATAACTAAGTTAATATCTTCAAAGTCATTAAAGTTGGATCCTCAGGCCCCTGAATTTTATAGCCTTGTGCCCTAATCTCTAGTAAGTACGCTAAAACTGAGGCAGTAATTTTTTCACCGGGGCCAACTACCGGTATACCCGGTGGATAAACAGCCACTGTTTCACCGCTGATCTGCCCCAAGCACTGCTCCAAAGAAGTTCTTTGACCCAGTCTCTGCCAGGCTTCCCTGGGACTTAATACCACCTCCGGTGCCGGCATAACCACCGTTTGGGGAATTGCCCGGGGCTTCCCTGACGGAAGTACGGCAATTTTACCAATCGCCTCCACTAAGCGGTGGCAATCTTCCAAGCGGGAACCCACTGAAAGGATTGCCACAATACTGGCATAATCGGCCATCTCCACAATAACGCCATATCTTTCAGCAAGAAGTTCCGCCGTCTGATAGCCAGTAAGACCAAGCTCCAGTAAGGAAATGGTTAAGCGGGTAGGATCCAAATACATAGCACCGGACAGCCCAAGCTCTTCAACACTTAACAAGCGAACCCCAGGTATACCTAGTAGTTTTTCTCTGCACCAATGGGACAGTTCCAGGGTATGACTAAGTAAGTCTTTGCCCTGCTGGGCCATTTGCCGTCTGGCCAAATCCAGGGAAGCCATTAATATATAAGAAGGACTGGTGCTTTGCAACATACGTAAAGCCTCCGCTACCAAGCCTGCTTCTATTTGCTCCCCCTTAAGATGAAGCAGCGATGACTGAGTTAGGGAGCCCCCTGTTTTATGAGTACTCTGTACGACAGCATCCGCCCCACTGCGGAGGGCATCCGGAGGGAACTCAGGATGAAATCTTAGGTGGGACCCGTGGGCCTCATCCACCAACAACGGAACACCGGCCATTTTACAAATCTTAGCAACCCCGGCAATATCACCAACTATACCATAATAAGTGGGGCTAACACCGATTACTGCTTTAACGTCCCTATGTTTTTGCAATAAATCCCGAATCTGAACTGGCTCTGGACCAACCAAACAGCCAAATCCCGGCAACACAGCCGGTTGATAGTAAATTGGCTCGGCCCCGGCTAAAACCAGACCTGATAATACGGAACGGTGGGCATTTCTGGGGATAATAATTTTACCCCCCTGTTTACAAAGAGACATAATCAGTGCAATTATGCCGCAACTTGTCCCATTAATTAAGAAATAGCTTTTATCTGCACCATATAGGTCCGCGGCCAATGCCTGAGCCTTGGCAATCACGTCCTCTGGATTGTGTAAATCATCTAGCCCCGGTATTTCTGTCAAATCCATTTGAAAAATGCCTCGGCCGGCTATGGTCTTAAATTCATTTGCTATCGCCTGCCCTCCATTATGGCCGGGTATATGCAGCTGCACAGACCTAGAGTTGACCTGTTTTTTTATTGCCTGCCAAAGAGGTGCATCCTTTTGATTCATAAACCACATACCTTTTAAAATTTCTTAACAATTCATTTTATCACATACAAATTTTATCTTCTATTTTAGTTTCTATTTAAATTACCATTTGTTTAATCTTATAGCTCGGCCAAGGCTGGGAAAAATAAAGATAATATCTTCTGGTGAAATTATATATCTTGGCACAAGCCATGGAAAGGAGACAATTATGCGGCAACAAATGTCCCCGCAGATTGACGAAAAGGCTCTGTCAAAGAAATACCGCACCAGTGTCAGTAAGTTGATCCGACTATGGAAAGTTGGTCAAAGTGATGTAGAAATTGCCACAGGTACCGGGATTGATCTTTTTACCCTGCGTGAAATAAAAAATGATATTGAATTAGCTTACAGAAAATATCGCTTAGAAAAAAAGAAAGAGGCCCTTGCCAAAAGTCAGGCCTCCTTAAAGCACCAAATTTTCTTAAGACCTCTTTTATAGGCATCGTAATTAGGATCATCCCAACTAAGGTTAGTAATCTCCTTTTCGCAATTGGTACAGATGCACCTTCCTAAAATTACAATGCCAAAATTGCTTGCTTCAATTTGAGTTTGGCACAATATACATTTTGGTGTATCTTTCATCACTAACCTCCTGCCCCTCTTTTAATCCTAGTTTAACCAAATTTTTCTATCCGAATAATAACTTTGTATTATCATTGTTCGGATAGTGCCGACCAGCAGCATAGAATTCTCTCTGATCGTGTACAAAGAAGTATTCTCTTAATCTATCGTATGCTCCTACAAAAAATTGGTGTGTTTGTAGAAAAAAATGGAGTTGCCATGAAGAGTGTCGCAAAACTGCTTTTGAGCAGTAAGCGACACTTCTCTTTTTAGTCAAACTGCAGCAAATTGCAGGGAACGACACGGGGGTCGTTCTCTGCATTGAATACATCCATCCCTTTGTGCGCCAACCCTTTTTGTGTTCTCTTTTTAGAGGTTTTTTCTTTTTTTACATGATTTTTGTTTTAATGGAAAATACTATTCCATATCTACCAAATGCTAGGGGAGACGCAAATGGGTTGGCTAAAAAAATTTAAGTATTTTATTTCCTCAAAGAATGGAAATTTTAACCTGCCAAGAGAAAATAAAATACTGGATTTGAGTAACGTTTATACCAACGACGAACTAAGTAATATACCCGTTTCATCCTCTTTAAAGCAAAATGTGGCTTTTATGAATACCCTTTTGGCCAAAAATGGTGACTTTGTAGAAAGGCCTTTTCCGCTAGGTCAAGAACCGGCTTTACAAGTGGTATTAATTTACATGGATGGTATGATTAACAAGGATGAATTGGATCGGGGTGTTATGCAACCCTTACTAGAATCCAGCCGGAAAGAAAAAACCGGCCCCGAACTGTTAAAATTACTCAATCATGGCGGACTTATTACCAGGGCAGAAATGAGACAGGTTAGCAATTTCGCTGGGGTTATCAACGGGGTTCTTACCGGAAACATCGTATTATTTGTGGCCAATTGCCCTAAAGCCTTTATTGTAGAATGCAAGGGCTATAAGATGCGTTCCATCCCTGAACCAGTGGTTGAAAATGCCGTGAGGGGCCCTCGGGAAGCTTTCATTGAAACCCTTTCCGTCAATATCAGTCTGCTGCGTAAGAGGCTGATTACACCCAATTTAGTTGTAGAAACTACAACGGTTGGCAAAATAAGCAGTACAAACATAGCCATTGTATATTTAAAAGGTATCGTATCAGAGGATTTAGTGCAAGAAGTACAAAAAAGAGTAAATAATATTGACATTGATATTGTTCTGGAAAGCAGCAACATCGAACAACTTATTCAAGATCAACCCTACTCACCTTTCCCTCAGGTAATCGTCACGGAAAGACCTGACAAAGTCATTGGCAGTCTGGCAGAGGGTCGGGTGGCCATTTTTACTGACAATACCCCCTTGGCACTAATCGTACCCGGGGAATTTATGAGTTTATTCCAATCAGCGGAGGACTATTATTACACATTTTACTTCCCTACCCTTCTCCGCTGGCTAAGGTACTTTACCTTTTTTATGGCACTGGTATTACCGGCCTTATATATTGCCATCACTAATTTTCATCAGGAGATGATTCCCACCACATTATTTATTGGTATTGCCGCAGCAAGGCAAGGGGTTCCCTTTCCTGCCTATTTTGAGGCCTTGCTGATGGAGATGGCCTTTGAAACCCTCCGGGAAGCGGGTATCCGTCTGCCAGCCCCGGTGGGGCAGGCGGTGAGTATTGTCGGTGCCCTGATTATTGGCCAGGCAGCGGTACAAGCCAATATTGTTTCACCCTTGATGGTCATCGTGGTTGCCTTTACCGGCATCGCCACCATGACCTTACCCCAGTTCAGCCTGGGTATTTCTGTACGCATGCTGCGTTTTCCTTTAATGATTAGCGCAGCCTTTCTTGGTCTTTTTGGAGTCATCATCGGACTATTGGCCATTCTGCTCCATCTATGCTCCCTCAGGAGTTTTGGTGTAGCCTATCTAAGTCCTTTGGCCCCCTTTAACCTTCAAGGGCTAATGGACACCCTGATCGTGGCCCCCCACTGGAGTAGAAGACTTCGTCCAGCCACACTGGTGCAAAATAACAGAATAGCCATGGGTACCAATCAAAAACCAAAACCACCAGATAACTCACAATAACGGGGTGGCATTTTGCGGAAAAGATTAATGTTGATTTTATCTCTCCTACTTATCGTTAGTTGCACAGGTTGCTGGGATTTACGGGAAGCGGAAGAAACCGGCATTGTTTTGGGGATGGGGTTGGATCGTAATAAGGAGGGCAACATTGTAGTAATTGCCCAAACAGTTGTCCCCCAGGCACCCGGTGTCGCCGGAAGCGGGGGAGCAGGGGAGCAGAAGACCTTTCATAACTGGTACAGCAACGGCAAAACCATCTTTGATGCTGTGCGTAATTTAACGCTGGCGTCCCCCAATACCCCCTTCTGGTCCCATAATAAGGTCTACATAATATCAGAGAACCTGGCCCGGCAAGGCCTTATGGATGTGATCGATTTTCTAGAACGGGACCCAGAATTTAAACAAAGTGCTTGGATCTTAATTGCCCAAGAAAACCTACAGGAGATCATGCAGTCTAGCGGCAACATGGGCCAAGCTCCGGCCCAGATACTAAATGATATTATCCAAAGAAGAGATCGCAATTCCAAATATGCCATTTCTAACCTTGGTGAATTTATTCAACAACTTATCAGCAACGAAACCCAGGCCTATACAGCGGGGGTTACCTTTTACCAGGGTCTGATGAAAGAACAAGACACCGTAAGCATAACAGGTCAAGAAGCTAAGCGGGCCAAGGAATTACGGGTAATGAATACGGCAATTTTCAAAGGAGACAAGCTGGTGGGTTGGTTTAACCTTGAAGAGAGCAGAGGCCTTTTATGGATTCAAAACAAAGTAGAACAAGGCTTAATTGTTCTGGAAATGCTACACCATAACATGAGTTTTGAGATTCTTAAAAGCAACAGCAAGCTAGAAGCCTTGATTAAAGAGGGACACTTAATCATGAAGGTACAAGTTAAGGTGGATGTCAATATTGGCGATATGACCCCTGGCAATAAATTGGATGAAAAACATATTAAAGAAGCAGAGGCTTTACTTGCCAATGAAATCAAAAAACAGGTCCTGTCAGCGGTATCCCGGGCACAAGGTCTAAATTCAGATGTGTTGGGTTTTGGCAAGGTCACCCACCGATCTTTCCCCAAATTATGGCAAGAAGAACTTTCCCAACAATGGTCCGAAATATTTAAGGATTTAGAGGTTGAGGTGGCCGTGGAAGCACACATCCGGGGCACAGGGTTAATCTCAAATCCATTGCAACCCAAATAATAAGCGAGGTGTTTTTATGTTTTTAACCTTAATTTTGGTGACCTTGGCCTATATAATCATTATTTTATTGGAAGTCCCTCGGCTGGTGGTACAAAAAAAATGGCGGGATTTAGCCGCCTTTTCTTTTTTGCTATTACCAGCCATGCTTTATAGTTATGGCATTACCTTGGACTTGAACCCGCCAAATCCCACGGATTTAATTATCAAGATATTTCATCCACTGTCCACGGGCCTGGGGCAGCTGCTTACCCCTGCTCAATAACTAAAGGGGGATTTCTTTGGATAAAGAGTATATTTCCGGCAAACAGTGTACATTCTTGCTAATTGGCTCTATCGTTGGCATTTCCCTAATGTTGGTTCCGTCCTTTGTCATTACTATCGCTAAACAGGATGCCTGGTTAGCCCCTTGGCTGGGTGCATTTCCCGGTCTGTTATTGATTGTCCTTTTAGTTTCCCTTAATAAGATGTACCCCGGCCAATCCCTGATACAATATAGCACCGCCATACTGGGATTGCCTGGATACTTCCTGGGTCTCATTATACTCTGGTTCCTTTTATTATTAGGCGCTCTCAATTTACGGGGTATTGTGGGGTTCGTTACGAACGTTATACTTTTTGAAACACCCCAACTGGTTATTTATTTTTTTACTACGCTTCTCTGTGCCTACGGTATCAAACTGGGTCTTGAGGTGATGGCCCGGGCATTTAATTTAATAATTTTTATCACCATCATCCTGACTCTTATTGTACAAGTATTTTCCATGTCCAATGCGGATTATAGCAATATATTACCGATTCTTAGTCATGGCCCATTACCGGTTATCCACAGCGGCTTAATTTTTACAGCCTTTCCAGTGGGAGAAGTGCTTATTATTTTTAGTATGATCATCTGCCAAGTCAAGCACAGCCAGGGGATGGTTGGAAAACTGTCCCTGGGGTTAATCTTTGCCCTATTCCTGTTGTTTTTAGTCATAACAAGGGCAATTATCCTTCTTGGACCGGACCGTGCTTCCGAAAATATCTATACCCTTGTGGCCGTCGCTAATACGATCCCTGGAACCAGTGTATTTTTACCCTTTTTTACTCTGAATTGGTTTGTCTTTTCCCTTTGCCAATTTATTTTTTGTTATTATGCCTTTGTTACCGGAGTTTCCCACTGGTTTAAGCTTTCTGACTACAGGCCACTGATTCTCCCTTCTGGTCCTCTTTTTATTGCACTTGGCATCTATATTTTTGATAACCCCGTACAGGCTGCCGCCTTTAGGTCCTCCATTTATCCGATCTATGCCCTACCGATTGTGTTTGGCATTCCTTTGCTGCTTTGGGTGGCGGCAGTAATTAAGCGTAAGCTGAGATGAAACAAGAATGATAAGGTCAAATAACTCTTAATACCAGGAGTTGACAATGGATAAGGAATATATATCCCCCCAACAATGCATGCTGTTGCTTGCTGGTTTTGGGGTTGGGACATCCGTACTATTAATACCGACCATCTTAATACAACACGCTCAACAGGCTGCTCTAATAAGCATAGCACTGGCATTTATTCCAGGTATCGTCTTAGTGTCGATGCTGTCATCCCTTAATAAATGGTATCCCGGTCAGTCCTTGGTGCAGTACAGTGTCTCCATTCTGGGTCTACCGGGGAAACTGATAGGACTCCTTTTTATCTGGTATGCCCTCCATTCAAGTACTCTGGTATTGCGTGATATGGGTATCTTTATCAATATAACCATGCTTGCACAAACCCCTACGACAGTCATTTATTTATTAGTTGTTGGGGTAAGCGCCTTTGGCATCGTAATGGGCCTGGAAACCATTAGTAGATCTTTGGCTTTGTTGGTATTTTTAGCTTGTTTAATCAGCGGCTTGTTATTATTTTTTACCCTGCCCTACGGAGATTTTCAAAACATGCTGCCTATATTAGGAAATAATGATTGGAGCGGCATTGTGACAGCCTGTTTTATCCTGTCCTCCTTTCCTGTGGGAGAGTTTATACTTTTTGGTATGCTAATTTTTAATATTAAAGGTGCCAAGCAAGTTATTATTTCACTTATCCAGGGCCAAATTATTGCAGCCATTATCGGCATTACCGTTTTTATACAAGTAATAACTGTTTTAGGAGTAGCTCGGGCCTCCCATTCAATTATGGCTATTGTGTCTGTGCTAAATGCTATTCCCAGCAGCAATTTATTGTTAATTCCCTTTTCTCTAACTTGGTTTATCTTTACCATCGTAAAGTTTTTCATTTGCTATTATGCTTTTATCGTTGGCTTTGCCCATTGGACTGGTATCGATGATTACAGGCCCCTTGTCCTCCCTGGAGGTGCTTTGATTATAGGAATTACCATCGTCCTATTCGAGGGAGTCGGGGAGCATCAAAATTACAATCAACTCTATGGCCCGATATATTCTACTCCCATTGAATACGGCATACCATTACTACTATGGCTGGCGGCTGGGTTAAAAATATTGATCCCGGGCAGTGGCCGAAGGCCATGATCCGCCATCTGTGATGCATTTACATCCGCTCTCCTTTAGTCATACCCCAGCCAAAAGAGCGGATAGCTAAAAAAAGAGACACTCCCACCAAAATGGGCGTGTCTCTTTTACTTTATCTTCTTGAAGCTAGCTTAACAGCTGGCATTTACGCTTGTTTTTTCCTCTTATCCACACGGATAGCTGTATCGGGGCAAACCATCTGGCAGATGCCACAGGCAATGCATTCGTCACTGGACTCCACGGAGGGGGTACCATATACACCCAGCACCTTTGACCAGGAAATGCACTTCTTGGGGCACTTCTGGATGCACAGACCACAGCCCTTACACAGACCGGGGTAAAGGGTCCAGTCACCTTTGGTGAGTTCCAGGGTACGACCTTTGAATTCCATGATTTTCCCCCCTATTTCATCAGTTCCATGCCGCGATCGATGGCTGTAAAGTTCAACTCACGCAGCTTAGGATTCTGTTCAAATTTGTAACCCAGTTTCTTCTCAATGGCAGATTTGGCGGCTTCCACAGGGATAACGCCGGTGGCACCAATAACTGCACCCATGATCAAAATGTTAAATACCCTAGGATGTAGCTCGTTTTTAGAAATTTCTAAGGCGGGAATGGCTAATACCTTCTTAGCTTCTCCCTCCTTGGGCAGATCTTCTTCTACTCCCTCAATGCTGGTGTCATATACATAAACCGTATTGGCATCAACATATTGGTGGCAACGGCGCACAGCGCGATCACTCAGGGCAACTAAAATATCTGCCTTATCAAACTTAGGGGCACCAATGGCATTATCAGCAATTTGCAGATAGGCGATTGATACACCACCGCGCTGCTCTACACCAAAGTTGGGGATATAAAGGGCTTCACGACCCTCTGCGTTGGCAGCAGCAGCAAGAATTTCTGCCACAGATTGAACACCCTGGCCACCTTCACCGGCCAAGCAGATTTTTACAGCTTTAGCCATTCTGCTGAGCCTCCTTTTTAGCCTCAAAGGGGTTTTTCTTTTCCCCTACTTTGTAGTATTGAGGCATTTCTTTTTCAATAAAGGCCCAGGTCTTCTCCGCATTGGTGCGCCAGTTGGTGGGGCAGCCAGCCAAAGCTTCCACAAAGGAGAAACCGTTGCCTTCCATTTGGTTTTGCAGTGCTTTCTTAATGTAACCCTTTAACTGCCTCAGGTTAGAGGTGGTGCCACGGGCCACATAGGCACCGTCGCCAGTGATAGCAGCCAGCATTTCCGGACCTTGGGTTGGCATACCCGTTGCCTCGGGGTCACGACCGTAAGGAGCAGTTTCTACCTTTTGTCCAGGCATCGTACAGGGAGACATCTGACCACCGGTCATCGCATAAACGGTGTTGTTAGCCAGCAGTACCGTTACCTTCTCATTACGGGCAGCAGCATTGACAATACCGCCGATCCCAATGGCATAACCGCCACCGTCACCCATATAAGCGATGGTGATTAGGTCGGGGTTGGCACGCTTAATCCCAGTCATTACCGGTGTGGTACGACCATGGTGGGTTTGTACACTGTCACAGTTAAAGAAATCCCAGGACAGTAAGGAGCATCCGATATCACAACCAAATACTACTCTATCTTGAATACCCAGTTCATCAATGGCTTCGCCTAAGCACTTCAGTACCAGGCCGTGGCCGCAACCGGGGCAAAATTTATGGGGTTTCGTTTCTACACGCCAGCTTTTAGGCATGGCAGGTTGTGGAGACACAGACATGTTGGAACCTCCCTCCTTAGTTTCGAAAATCTTAGAGTACCTCTTTCGCTCTTGCCACGATTTGTTCTGTGGTGATACCTACACCGGGACGGAACATCGGTACAATTTCAGCAGTTGCACCATAAATGGCATCCTTAACCAGTTTCGCCAACTGACCTTGGGCTGATTCGGCAATTAATAGTTTTGGCGTTTTATTGGCCAGGGCTTTGAGCTCTTCCGCCGGGAAGGGACGGAGGGTTATGGGACGGAAAAATCCTACCTTGTAACCGGCATCCCGTAATTCTTTTACGGCATCACGTACACCGCGGAAAACAACACCGTGAGCAACGATGACTAGATCGGCATCTTCTACATTCTCTTGAGCATATTCAACTACTTCTGGACTCATTTTTTCAAAATCGGCAAAGTGCTGTTGCAATACTTCATAGAGTTCTTCCTCGGTATTGTAGGTATTGCGGTAATGACCAGGATCACGGTCCACACCGGGAGTACCAGGTTTACCAACATATTTTTCAGAGGGTACCCTTTCGATGCCTCTTTCCGCAGGATCATACAGGGTTACGGATTCACGCAGTTTGGCTTGATAACCGTCGCCTAGTACGAAGGTGGGGAAGCGATATTTCCAGGCTGTATTAAAAGCTTTAATTGTATAGTCAAACAATTCTTGGTGGTTACTGGGGGAATATACAATACGCATTCCTTCGCCGTTACCACCCTGGGTTGTCAAAGTAACTTCTTGTTGGGAGTAAATAACGGTGGCAGTGGATGGGCCACCACGCTGCTGAACGATGGTTACGGTTGGGAGTCTCATCATTTCAGCCATGGAAAGTGGTTCCTGCATTAATGTGTTACCAGGTCCAGCGGTAGCTGTAAAGGCCTTGAGGCCAGCTAACACACCACCCACTGTGGTAAAACCGGCAGACAATTCGTCTTCGGTTTGCAGGAATTTGCGGCCATACTTGGGGATTTGACGGGTCCAGTAGTGCATAATTTCGTTCTGAGGGGTAATGGGATAGCCATACATAATATCGGCACCTGCGGCTAAACAAGCCCAGGCAACTACCTCGTTACCAGTCATAAACGCCCGCTTTTCTCCGGTAATGGGTTTTTCGGACATGAGAGATACCACACCTCCTGAATTAATTGAACTTATCTTACTAAAAAACATAGTATGATGGTCTGGTTGTCCTACCAGAAAGTTCGCGGCATATACCGCACCAGTGGACGCACAAAATTACCCATACCGTCCACAGGGCCGATTTTTTTCGCTACTTCCTGATCCGCGGTGGTAGCCACCACGGGGATTCCCAGAATTTTAGAAACTTCGCCAATGACCTGGGCTCCTTCTTGTACAACCTCTGCCGTTGTTTCATCGCCCAAGTGCGTGTTATTGATCAGACCATGCACAGGACCTAGCTCTTTTATGTAATCAATAATATCCTGTACCGTTGAGGTCATTGGTCTTTTGGTATTTAAGACCACATAAACTTGTAATTCCGGGGTTTGATCCACACCTTCCAACAGGTTGAGTGTCTTTGCTCCTTCAACACCATACCCGATATCCAGTATCACATCCCCTTCCCGATATAATGCCCATCTACTTTCAGGTTTAATAATATTTCCTGCTTCGCCTAGACCAATCGTATCTTTTGTTTCCCAGGCAACCACCGACAAGCCACTTTCTTCCAGCTCTTTTTTGATCGGCCTTAGCGTATAACATGGTTCCACAATATCGAGATCAATTAAATTAACCTTTCGACCGTCCCTGGCAATTTCCAATGCCCGGTTAACAGCCACTTCGCTTTTGCCACTGGCGTACTCGCCCACGTAAGCTTCAACAATTCTCGCTGAGATGGCAAATCCACCTCCATTCCTTGTTAATGGGCTTAGCTTACCCATTTCAGAAAATTCCTAATAGGTCCACAAATAACAAGAACCGGGATAATTCTTATCCCGATTACATATTTCAGTATAATCCCATGAAATTAATAAGTCAATGATTTGTTACACAATTTAACCTTAGCTATAACACAACATAATTAGCCAACACCAAGAGAACAATTCCCGGCACTTGCAAAATACCCGCCGTCAGAAGTGTAAAGGGGTTGATAGCAATATGAATCCCTAAACCACTGCAAACAAAGTTTACGAGAAAGAGTAATACCCCGCCAATGATCAATGATAAACTTAATCTGCCAACGATAACAAGTGGTCGGGCAAAGATTGTCCCAAACAAGTACAAGCCAAACAACCCGATCAGGCTAAGAAGTACAGTTTTCCATTCCATTACCAAACCCCTCCTTTATATTTAGCCATGGCCCATGGCTTGACTCAATAAAAATACCCATTCGCATAAGAAAACCCCCTAGCTATATATAGGGGGTTGAGACAAGTCTTATGACAATTTTTCTATATAAATAAGGAAACTTTTAGCCGAATTCAGCACGGCCTTCCAAGGCCTTATTTAATGTCATGGCATCGGCATATTCAAGGTCTGAGCCCACAGGTATGCCATGGGCAATTCTTGTTACCTTAACGCCCAGGGGTTTTAAAATTCTGGCCAGGTATAGGGCTGTGGTTTCCCCCTCTATATCCGAGTTGGCAGCTAAAATAACCTCCTGCACGTCACCACCCTGGATACGTTTTAATAGTTCCTTGATGGTTAAATCCTCTGGACGAATACCTTCCATCGGAGAAATTGCCCCATGTAGGACATGATACTGTCCCCGATAACCCCGGGCCTTTTCCATGGCGATAACATCCCTGGGTTCTTCCACTACGCATAGTAGTTTATTGTTCCTTGTGGCATCCTTGCAGATGGAACAGGGATCTTCATCCGTAAGGTTGCAACAAATTTGACAGCGCTTGATGGACTGCCTGACTTCGACCAGTGCTTTTGCCAGCCCCTGTGCAAGCTCCGGCGATGCATTTAATACATGAAAGGCCAGTCTCTGGGCTGTCTTTGGCCCGATACCCGGAAGCTTGGTAAATTCATCTACCAACCTGGCCACTGGCCCAGAGTAATACAGCATGGGAAGCCCTCCTCGCTAAAACCTAGAACAAGCCGGGGATATTTAAGCCACCCGTCAATTTGCCCATTTCCTTGGCTACCATTTCTTGGGACTGACGAAGGGCATCATTAACGGCTGTTATTAATAAATCCTGAAGCATTTCTACATCATCTGGGTCAACTACCTCTGGCTTTAAGGTAATGCTGACAATCTCTTGCTTGCCACTAACCACAACCTTAACAGCACCACCGCCGGCACTGGTTTCCACCGTACGGTTTCCCAATTCCTCCTGCATTTTGGCCATGTCCTGTTGCATTTTCTGTACTTGCTTCATCATTTTGTTCATATTTCCACCCATCATAATTATCAAGTTCCTCCTTTATGTTCTACCCCGAATGGTCTAACTGGGGTCATTTTCTAAGTATACAATATCCTTGCCAAAAATACGTACCGCCTCCGTATAGATCGGATCCTCCTCTGGTTTTAGATCCGTCTTAGCTGGAGACTTTTTTCCATGCACACAGCGTACCTCCCACTGTCCACCGAAATGCTTACCTAGCAACCACTCCAGATACTTTCTGTGTTCTGGCTTATCGGCAGTTCGCATGTCAAATTCGTCTAGGAAATACATAACTAAAGTATTCCCCTGAACATCCATGACCGGTTGGTTGCTGTTCAATAGAGACCAAAGGGGCATTTTTTTCCCTTCTTTAATTCCCTTGAGCAAAGCAGGCCAGGCCTTTTGAATTTTATCTGTATTTACATTAACCGCTTGCCCGGCATCCTTTGTCTTAGCTGGCAGGTCTGTAACTGTGCTATCTGCCGGTTCTACCCTCTGTACCGGTTCAGCCTTTATTGGCTTTACGGGTGTATCTACAGGGGCAGGAGGGATTGCGGCTACCACACCTTGTTCCAAGCGACGTTCCAATTCATTAATCCTGCGCGTTAGTCCCTCAACAGAGGCAACAATCTCTGGCCGGGAGGCTTTAACCAGGGCCAATTCCAAAACCAGACCTGGTTGCGAACTCCATTTCATCTCTTGCTCTGCCTGAACGAGAGTACTCAAAATACTAAAAATGGTTTCGTTACCGATGCTGTTGTTAATCTGACCCTCTATCAATAAACCCCTTAAGTAGGAAGTCATTTCACGGGCAAAAAGCCTCAGATCTTTACCCAGATCGGATATTTCCGCCACTAATTCCAGTGCCTCAGCTGTATTTCCTGCTGCCAGACAGCCTGTCATCTTGACTAAAATATCCTGCCGCACCGTGCCCAGGATGCTATGGATGTCTTCGATGGTAACGGTTTTTTCAGCAAAGGCCGCCCCTTGATCAAGGATACTAAGGGCATCCCGCAATCCCCCTTCTGCAGCCTTAGCAATGAGCTGAAGGGCTGCTTCCTCTACATCAATGTGGGATCCCTGGGCAACCTCTTGTAATCTTTCTACCATTTCCTCCGGTTTAATGCGCCGAAAATCAAAACGCTGACAGCGGGACAGAATCGTTACTGGTACCTTGTGCGCTTCGGTGGTTGCCAGTACAAATACAACATGGGCTGGCGGTTCTTCTAAGGTCTTTAATAGGGCATTAAAGGCTTGATCTGTAAGCATATGAACTTCATCAATAATATATACTTTTTTAACCCCGGTTGAAGGTGCAAATTTAACCTTTTCTCTTAAATCTCGAATTTCATCAATACCCCTATTCGAAGCGGCATCAATTTCTACCACATCGACAGAATTCCCCTCATTGACAGCCAGACAATTGTCACAGTCATTACAGGGTTCCCCGCTGCTGGGATTTAGGCAGTTTAAAGCTTTAGCCAACACCTTTGCTGTTGTGGTTTTACCAGTTCCTCTGGGACCGCAAAAAAGATAAGCATGGGCTACTTTATCTTGCCGTAGGGCATTTTGTAAAGTTCGAGTGATATGTCTCTGCCCTACAATATCTCTAAAATATTGTGGTCGCCAGGTTCGGTATAATGCTTTATATGCCAAACTAAACACACCTCATTATATTCTTCCATATTGTTTCGCCCTTTAATACCTATTTCCTTTTTAAGCTGTTATTTCCATATCATATTATACCTAAAAAAATGACACACCCTCAAGCAGCTTGAGGGTGTGTCTATTTATCTTACTGTTCCAACAAAACAACTACCGCCAATAAATTCTCTCACAATGGAATTTAACGGAATTTCATCTATCCCCAGGGGAGCCAAATAGCCAATTAAATCAAGCAATCTTTGGGCCTCTGCATACTCCTGGTCTTCCTTGGTGATTTCTCTTAGGTGCGATTCCACTACATTTTTTAAAACGGCCAATTCGTAGGGTAAGGCAGAATTAAACATGACATCGGCACTCTCTTGGAAGGGGAAAATATTTTTTTCTTCACCCCGGTTTACCGAGAGCCACATGCCTATTGTCTCTCTGGCAGAACGCCCCCGGCAACGTTGGTCCCGGGTAATACGACGTAACAGGCGAACATCCGTGGTGGCGGTACGGTTTTCATTATCCAGATTAATCTGGGTTAGGGCACTGACATAAATCTTAAATTTCCGGCTCTTTGGAACAGAGCTGGTTAACATATCGTTTAAGCCGTGAATACCTTCAACTATCAGTAAATCACTCGGACTTAACCTTAGATGTTTACCATGATACTCCCGTTTGCCTGTTTTAAAGTTAAAGTATGGTAATTCTATTTCTTCTCCTTGAATAAGTTTTATTAAGTGATCATTGAATAAGGCAATATCAATGGCATAGATACTTTCCAAATCAAGATTGCCATCTTTATCCAGGGGTGTCATTTCCCTATCAACAAAATAATCATCCAAGGAAATAGCTACTGGTTCAATCCCGTTGACTTGTAATTGGGTAGATAACCTTTGGGCAAAGGATGTTTTGCCCGACGAGGATGGACCAGCAATTAACACGATGCGGATTCGGTCAATGTTGTCACTAATATTATCAGCAATTTCGGCAATCTTTTTCTCATGCAGAGCCTCTGATATCCTTATTAAGTTATTAATGTCACCCTTGGTGACTACATCATTTAAAGAAACCACATTGTTGACTTTAATTATATTTGCCCACTTTTTAGCTTCATAGTGAATATTTGCTAACTTACCCTGTTCAACATAGGGCGGTACCTCTATCGGGCTATCCAGACTTGGTAGTTCTAAGATAAACCCAGGCAAATAAAAGCGCAGCCTAAAACATTTCAAAAACCCGGTGGATGGCACCATAGGACCATGGGAAATGTCATAATATTCTTCCCCACAGGAGTAAAGCTCTATTTCTTCATTTGGAGCATAACTTAGCAACTTAATCTTTTCAGTTTGGCCCATTTCTGTAAAAAGACGCTCTGCTTGGTCCTTATTAAGTTTAATTAAGTGCATCGGTTCGTTTGCATCAATAATATAACGCATTTGCCGTTCAATTCTTGATATATCCTTTTCCTTTAGCGGTCTATGAAGATTAATTTCTCCATAGCGTCCATTCGCCAGGGTATGCTGAATTACCGCGCTGCTTCCTGGCAGCACTTCAGAAATGGCCCTCATTAATAACAATGTCACACTGCGCCGATAAACTCGTATACCCTCTCTCATTGTTAAATCAACAAATCTTACACTACAATCTTTCACGATTGGTGTTCTTAAATCCACAAATTCATTGTCAATATAGGCAGCCACAACCGGAACAGCCTCTTCCTTTGACCGCATCTCGAGTAGTTCACCCACCGGTGTACCCTGGGAAATTTCATAGGGCTGTTCTCCTTCTAGCATAACCTTAATTACATTTTCCATCTGTACACCCCCAAATATTCGCTTGTTAGTTAAATTACAAACTATTATATATAGAATCCTTAAATAAATCTACCACTAATCTAAAATTCCTGCCACTTGGGACAGGGGACCGGTTTTTTGTCCCAATTCCCCAGACAAGTTCTAATGTAGTCATCAAAAGCTGGATTTCCTTGTCCTTTATAAAAATAAAAACTGCCCATATTTACAGGCAGTTACATGCTTAAATTTAGCGACCGTGCACCTACTGTCGAGTGATAACTTCCGAGCGTATCACCGCAGGTTGCTCAGACCAGGTTGCCTTGCGGCACCCGTAGGGGTTCCCTTAGTGCTGCTTCCGTCAGGACCTGACACGGTTCGAGAGCCTACGCTGCGCAAGACCCGGTCGTCAACGCCCCTTACGATGACCAGACCTCACAAATCATACCCTCGAGTAGGAATTCAACCCAGCTACAGCGGATTGCTGGTGCAGGGCACCGCTACCTCCCCATCTAGCACGGTCAAAGCGATACAATTTAATGGCGGAGAGGGCGGGATTCGAACCCGCGAATGAGTTACCCCATTACATGATTTCCAGTCATGCGCCTTCGACCGGACTCGGCCACCTCTCCATTCGGTTTATTCAATTGTTGCCACATGTTAGATTATATTAATTTCTACTGCCCAAGTCAAGAGTCAAATGCAGACATGCAAATATTTTTTGTTCGACCCCCTGATCACTGTCACTTGCTTAGTATACATAACGAAAGGAAATATTACAACCGGTAAAAAACTCAATCTATAGCAATATTTATTACGTGTTAATATTAGCATGTATAGGCAAAGGTAATTTGAAATAACAAAACCATTTGAAAATAAAAAACCCACCAATTGGTGGGAAAAGTTATTCAATAGCAATGGTTATTATAGAATAATTACTCTGTTGCTCTAAATTTTGAATTAGTTTGATTTGTTGGCTAATGGCCGTGTTTATCATTGCCAATTGTTGTTCTGCTTCGGCATCAGCCTGTTCTTCCACTTGCTGCTGCAGACTTGCTTGTTCAGTCTGGAGCTGCTCCAGTGCGCTAACCGCCTGTTGATGCTGATTGCTTAAATCTCTCTCCGATGGCATATCCGTTATAACCTGACCCAGTGACTTTAATTGTTTTTCCACTTGCGTGGACGCTTGGGCCGGCACCTTAATTGCCAACTTGCCATTACTTTCATTATAGGGTACTATAATGGAGCTATTGTTGCTTTGCGTAATGCTATGGATTGATTTAAGTACCGCACTGCTGTCTTCCGCTGTCAATTTTAAAGCTACGGATCTTGCAGTCATTCCTGCACTTTGTTGAGGCTGATAATTTTCCGAGGCAAACTTTCTGTCCTTTTCACTTTCTACTACTTTGACCGGGTTTACCGTTACAGCCTGCTTAGGCGGTTCCTTCACTCCCTGGGTACGATTGCTGGTATCCCCCTCAACCTTAACAGGAGGATCAGTTTCATTACTAACCTTATCCACTTTGTCATTGGCCGGTTTAGTCGGCTGACCACCCTGGGGTTGCTGTACATCCTGTTTGTTTTGAATTTGTCCAACAATTCCCTGATTATCACTTGGTACTGGCATAAATTGGTTGCCTTCATTTTCCCATAACGTCGTTAATCCCAGGGTCATAGCCATAACTGCTGCCACAGCCATTGTTCTATACCATGATTTACGGGTAACGGCATTTACATGATCCGTCCAGCGTTTTTGTTTTGCTGGTTCAGCCAAAGGCAATCTATCAATTTTTTCCATTAAACCGGCTCGGAAACCAGCCGGTGGAGTTAATTCAGGAAGTTCCTGTAACAAATTCATACATGCCTCTAATTCAGCCAACTCATGGCTACATGTGGAACAGCTAACTAGGTGCTTTTGAACCAAGGCATGTTCATCAGGATCAAGGGCTCCGTCCAGGTACGGTGATAATAATTCTGATACAACCTGGCAATTCACGGATTATCCCCCCCTTCTATTTTGGTAGACGAGCCAGATGCCAAAAATGTTCCAGTTGCTAGATATTTTTTCCTAGAATGGTATCTCCTTTATTTAAACCGAAAATCCTTCTTGCTTAGGACATTTGTCTGATTTTATTGTAAATCAACGGCGATTAAACGAAAAGGTGTAATATTGTGATGTTATGTAAAACAATGGTTCTGAGTAATAAAAAAGCTATAATAAAAAAACTGCCTTAGGGCAGTTTTTTTATTACATTATAGTTTAACAACATTTTCAGCTTGTGGACCCCGGTTTCCCTGAACCACTTCAAACTGAACCCGCTGTCCCTCTTCTAATGTTTTAAATCCATCTCCGGTGATGGCTGAAAAGTGGACAAATACATCCCCACCCTCTTGTGTTTCAATAAAACCATAACCTTTTTCTGCATTAAACCATTTTACTGTGCCAGTTTGCAACGATGTTACCTCCAAAATTATTAATCTTATTACATCTATAGTATACACCCTTATTGTCTTTTTTAACCGTTTCTTAGAAATATTTTAATTAATTCCTAGGCCAGTCCATGGAGCGGACCGTTCCCTTACACCTTACCCACTTTTCTTCCCCTGGAAGCGATCGTATGATTGCTCTGCTTGCCTAAATTGTTTTTGCTAGCTCGTGTTCCATTAGGAGAAACCCTTGTTTTTCCAGCTGTCTTACCCATGCTATTTCTCCCATTTTTTCCTTGACCGTCCCCCGTCAAAGAATTCTTTTTACCTTGGGGCCGCTTTCCCTTTTCATAAAGCCCCGGGGTCCTTTTTCCTCTGGTGGGTTCCTTTACCATCTTTTTCTCTTTACCTTCAGCATTATTACCAGAGAGCCGCTGTATCTTTTCCCCATTACTATCTCTTTTTTCAAGGGATTTCCCAATACCCTTTTCTATCAACTGCAAATACATACGTTCCCGGGGAGTAATTAATGTTACCGCCAGGCCGGTCCAACCCGCACGCCCAGTTCTACCTATGCGATGAATATAACTCTCCACATCGTGGGGGATATTGTAGTTAAAAACATGGCTAACTCCTTCAATATCCAATCCCCGTGCTGCCACATCCGTTGCCACTAGAAGCTGCAATGCCGCTTCCCTAAATCGTTTCATCACTTGCTGCCGTTTTGCTTGGGATAGGTCACCATGTAATTCATCTGAGCTAAAACCTTGCCCAATCAGGTATTCATTCAGGGCACTGGCAATTCGCTTGGTCCGGCAAAAAATGATGGCTAGATAGGGACGATAGACCTTTATTAAATTGCTAAGGGTCTCCTGTTTTGTCCGATCCGTTGTCTCCACAACAATTTGTTTAATCTCATCCAGAGTAATGTTCTTACCCTGTACACGAATATCCACCGGTTTTTTCATATAACGCAAAGATAATTCCCGTACCTGTTGAGGTATGGTGGCAGAAAAAAGCATGGTTTGCCTTTTCTCGTAGGTCTGTAAAATTATTCTTTCAACATCCTCCAAAAATCCCAGGTGCAGCATCTGATCTGCTTCATCCAATACCAACATAGACACCCCGGTAAGCCTAACCGTACCACGACGCAAGTGATCCAACAGGCGCCCAGGTGTAGCAACAACCAAATGAATATTTCCCTTGAGCTTCCTGACCTGTTGCTCCACATCTTGGCCACCATAGGCGGCCAGTACATTAATATCGCTACCTGTTATTATCTTTTTTATTTCGGTGGTTATTTGTAGTGCTAGTTCCCTGGTAGGAGTAATAATCAGAGCTTGAATATAAGGTTTTTTTACTTCTATTCGTTCTAAAATGGGTAATACAAAGGCCAGGGTCTTACCTGTACCAGTCTGGGCCTGAGCAATTACGTCCTTCCCAGTCAGCAGTACGGGTATCGTTTGTTCTTGAATTGCCGTGGGCCTGTGTATGCCATTGGCTTTTAATTTTGCATTTAGTTCATTACTAATACCAAGGGTTAAAAAATTGGCAGTCATCTTATCGCATCCTTTAAAAGTAATAATGCCTTATTGTATCAAACTAGATTCATTGTAGACAGTCTAAATATAGTCTTGCCAATTAAAAGGCACTTCATTGGTTTTCTTGTGCTTTTCGTAACGTGGGTAAAATACGATACCCTGGGGATATACTAGCCATACTTATAGAAAATTACCGTAAAGAGGGGTTTTTATGAAAGTTGCCATTATCGGAGCTGGACCAGCCGGACTTGCCTGTGCGGTTGAATGTGAAAGACTTGGTATCATCCCAGATGTTTTTGAAAGGGATAATACCGTTGGTTGGATATGGCCATCGGTTACCGTAAGTTTAAATATTTTTGATTTAGATATGGGAGATCAAAGCAATGTAACATACAAAAAATTTGGTATTGATCTTTTACCCCTTACAAAAACCAATAGTTTTACTTTAAAGTCACCAAACAGTGAAATTAAAGTTGAGGGTAATCTAGGCTATTACTACGTTCGAGGCAAGGATCCAAACTCAATTGAAAACCAGTTGCTAAGAAAATTAGAGAAAACACCCATACACTATAACAGTCCTGCAGATTATAAGGAGTTAGCCAAAAAATACGATTATGTAGTAGTTGCTACAGGTATTGAAACAACGGCCAAAGAACTTGGTATATGGGAACAAAAGGGATTGGTTCATATGCATGGGGGGATGGCTCTGGGTAAATTTAGCCCAGGCAATTCCTTTTTATACTTTAATACAGAATATGCTGGTACAGGCTATGCCCGGCTAACCCCTTATAATTCCACCCAAGCAATCGTGAAAATTTATAATTTTAATTGTGAGGAATCAAATATAGATAGCCTTTTTACTGATTTTTTAGAAAAGGAAAAACTAACCCATTTGCAGTTTTTTTATAAAATAACACCACCCATGTTCTCGATCGGAAAGGTTAAAAAATTTCAGGTGGACAACGTCTTACTGATCGGTCGTGCGGCTGGCTTTACAGATCGTTTAGTAGGAGTTGGTGCCTCCTTTGCCATTGCCAGTGGCGTGTATGCCGCCAGGGCCATCATCAAAGGTAAGGATTACAATTCCTTGGTTAAACCACTACAGCAACATGTGGAGAATATATCCGCCTTTCGAGATGCCATGGCAAATATAGACAATGACGGATTTGATAAGGTTATTTCTATATTGGGTACCCCGGGAATAAAGCAGGTTATTTATAATACAGGCATTGATTTTACGGATATGGCCGGAGCGGTTTTAAAAAATATCAACAAGCTTTTGGGAAAGTAATAATCTCCCAAGCACCCGGTTGCTATTTGTTGCCACCAACAGTTACTAATCTATCAGGCAGGAATATTTGATACAATGTAAAATGTAGTTAATTTTAGAAGCTTTTTGGGCCAAGGGGGTGAACGGATTTGGTGGACAATGTTATTATTCTTGGCGCTGGTGCCTCTGCGGCGGAAGGTGCACCCGTTCAGGCTAAACTTTTTAAGGAATATTTCTTGCTTAAAAGAAAAAATGGGGAACCCATCAATAAACACTTAATATCCTACTTTTATAACTTTTGGCATATCAACCTTAACACGGTTGATTTAGAGGAAGTCCTATTTCCTTCTTTTGAAGAAGCCCTGGGGATGTTAGAGCTAGCTAAACAACGTCAGGAATACTTTTTAAACCTATATAATACAACTAACTACCATCACATGGACCAGATTATTGAAGAACTAATATTTTTAATCGCTGAAGTGCTACAGAGAACCCTTGGGCAATTCAGTAAACTTCATACGTTACTGGTAGAAAAGATGGTGAATAATAATAAAATAAGAAACACTTCTTTTATTTCATTAAATTATGATATTCTCATTGATAACTCTTTAACAAAACTACATGACGTAATCGATCTTGATTATGGTATCGATTTTGTTAATTTTAATGAGCCAGGCAACTGGCACAGGCCTAATCCTGATAATTCCATTAAATTATTTAAAATACACGGCTCCTTAAACTGGCTGTATTGTCCTATTTGTAAAAAAATACGCATTACCCCTTTAGAAAAAAGCGTAACCCTACTAATTAGCAAAAATCTTAAAAACCGATTATTATGCCACAGTTGCAAAGCCCTTTTTGTACCTATTCTTGTCCCACCAACCTTTTTTAAAATTATGTCCAACCCTTATTTAGTTCAAATCTGGGATAAGGCTGAGAATGCCCTTAGGGAATGTAAAAATATTGTCTTCTGCGGCTACTCCATACCGGAAGCAGACATTCATATCAAATATCTATTAAAACGAGGCACCTTAAACCGCTCAACACCTCATCCAAATATCGTTGTAGTAAATAATTACCCTGGTAAACCCATGCAAACCAAAGAAGATGAGAAAATACGCTTCATCCGCCTCTTTGGCAAAGAACGGGTTCATTATTCCACCATAACAACCTTTAAGTCCTTTTGCACGCGCCCTGGCCTGTATTTGGTGTAACGAAAAGGGATCCTCACTTTCAACAGCGAGAATCCCTTGATACCTGGCATTTTTTAACGCGAAACCGGATCACGGAACCCGGGGGACTAAAGACTTTAATGGGGCGGGCTACCGATTTATCGGAAGTCGCTCGAATGACTTCCATTCTATATTCATTCCGGACCGGAAGGATACCTAAACGGTTGAAAGATCCGTGCGGTATATCCAGCCGTTATTCCAGGGAGATTTCAAGCTGCTCCCATCCATTGTCCGAATGCAGCAGCTTCAGAACACGCTGGAAGGCAGTGGGGACGGCATAGCGCTCCAGTTCCTCTTCCTCCACCCAATGCAGGACATCGCTGTGAGGCATGGGTTCTGCCAGTAAGAAGGTAAAAACGTCCATTTTCCAGATTTGATGGGAAAAGACATGGGAAGCTGAACCGAGCTTCCTTGCATTTTTCAGCCGCAGCCCATATTTTTCCTCCAGCAATTGTGCAGGGGAGCGAGAATCCTTCTTTTCAACGATGGGCAATCCCCATAGCTGTCCCAGCAGGCGATCATTTTTCCGGAATTCCAGAAATATTTTTCCGTTTTCCCGCAAGACGGCTACCCAGCAAGGAACGATCCGAGGAGCCTCCTTCTTTTTCTTGACCGGCAGCTCGTTTTGCCGTCCGGTCCTGTAGGCAGCACAGAAGGATTGCACGGGGCAATGCCCACAAAGGGGCGCTAACGGGATGCATACAAGGGCGCCCAACTCCATCATTGCTTGCGTGAATTCTCCCGCATGGTCTTTGGGGATGATCGGACAGACAATGGCGGCGACTCTTTTCTTCGTCCGGCTCTGGGAAATATCATCTTCACTTCCCTCCAACCGGCAAATAACCCGAAGCACATTGCCGTCCACGGCAGGATAAGGCTGGTTGAAGGCAATACTGGCAATGGCCCCGGCAGTATAATCCCCGATGCCGGGCAACTGCCGAAGGACTTCGTAGTCCCGGGGGAATACCCCGTCATATCGTTCCACCACCTGTTGAGCCGCCTTTTGAAGATTCAGCGCACGGGAATAGTAACCCAGCCCTTTCCACACAGCCAGCACGTCCTGTGCGGAGGCTCCGGCCAACTCCCGGAGGGTGCCGAACCGTTCCAGAAAGCGACGGTAATACTGAATGACCGTATCCACCCGCGTTTGCTGCAGCATGATCTCGGAGATCCATATTTTATAAGGATCGGTCGTATGCCGCCAGGGCAAATCCCGCTGGTTCTTCCTATACCATTCTAACAAAGGCCCGACTGAGGCTTTTGCGCCTTCCCCCGTCTGTAAGTTTTCCATCGTTTGCTCCATTTTTCGTTTTTTTTATTATAGTGCGTTCACCGGATAAATAAATACCCGCCAAATAAAAACCGCGCTTTGACGGGGCTTCAAATATGCCTAAATATAATCTAAATTCCTCCAAACCCGTAAAGTTTGGAAGAATTTCTTAAAAACTACTTCATAGGCAAGTATATAATAATAGGTTTGGAGGATTTTAAATTAAACTAATTTCTTCTTCCAAACAGTACTACAAAATTAAAATATTTGTAAATGCAATCAACATCTGAAAAACCAATTTCCCTTAACCATTTCAATTGGTCTTCTAATGTAGACATTTTATCCAAGTTAGTCCTTTCAAAAGCCGAGGACAACTCCTCTTTTGATAAGCCACTACGTTTAACCTTGTCTTTCCAATCTCCTTTATACAAGGTTTCAAGATATGGCGTGCTTCCAAGGACTTGGTCAGCGTTAACAAAGACGCCATTTTGATTTAGAGCTAAATAAATACTTTTATATAACTGCTTTTTCTCATCTTCCGTTAAATGATGAATGGATAACGCTGAGATAATCACATCATATTTCTTATCAAATTTATACTTGGAATAGTCACCAATTATATAATTTACCTTAGGTTTACCCTTAAACCTCTCTTTCGCTTGTTCTAGCATTTTTTCCGAAATATCAATTAAAGTTAAATTGGCATTGGGGTATTTTTCTAAGGCAAAGAAGGATAATAACCCTGTTCCTGCACCAATATCCAAGATATTCGGTTTTTCATTACTTGTTTTAGCAACAGAAACTGCTATCGAATAAAAATCGTCAAAGCACGGAATAATCTTTTTCCTTTGACTATCGTACTGGCTTGCATTATTATTAAATTTTCCCCTTACATCACTGAATTCAGAATCCATAAAGCACCCCTTTTTGGTTTTCCTAATCATACCAACATTCATTTTCATATTCAATATTTTCGGTTATTTGCTGATGGCTGTCCTGAAAAATTTCGCCCCAAGGTACGTCCCCTTGCTTAACTCAAGTAATGACAACAGACACGCCTTTTGCAGCCAAGCCCTTTATGATGCTAAGCAACGAAACCGTGATGTAATTGGGGAAAGCATGATCGGTAGAATCCTAGCTGCAGAACGCCAACGCAGTACAGTTGGTTAATGAATACGCCCCCATTGTCTACAAGAAGATAGCATGGGGGTTTTCCCTATTATCCACAGTATTAACAGTGGTTGGCTTTGACATTGACAGTGAGAAATTTTCCGTCAAATTAGGTGATTGCTACACTATTTTAAAGCGTTTGGTGAAACGCTCGAGCTCCTCAGCCATCCTAGCGAGATTCTGGCTTGTGGTTGATACTTCCTCTACCGTTGTCGTTTGTTCTTCGGTGTTTGCAGCAACGTTTTGTACCCCCGCAGACATCTGTTCTGCGGCAGATGCTACAGACTGTATCTCTTCTGAAAGGTTTTGCACCGCCGCAATAATTTTTTCAAAGGTTGTTCCAACCTCCAAGACCACAGTGGACCCTTTCTTTACCTGAATAACACTGTCTGCCATACTTTGCACCGCTTTATTTGTTTCCTGCTGTATGGATGTAATAAGCTGATGTATTTCCTTGGCAGCATTTGCTGACTGTTCTGCAAGTTTTCTTACTTCTTCAGCCACTACGGCAAAGCCACGCCCTAGGTCCCCGGCCCTAGCTGCCTCTATGGCAGCGTTTAAAGCTAACAAATTGGTTTGGTCAGCAATTTGTGTAATCAATTCGACAATTTGCGATATTTGAGCTGCAGATTTGTTAAGCATATTAATGTCTTCTCCGCTACTTGTAGTAGACTTTTCAATTAACTCCATCTGTTTACTAATCTGACTTAAACCCTCCGTCCCTTGATGGGCGTAGTTGGTAGCGTGGTCGGAATTCACTGCTATTTTCTGTGTATTTAAAGTAACCTGTTCCACTGTACTGGCCACCTCCGTAACGGTCGCTGCCGTTTCCTGTGCACCAGCAGCAACATTTTGGGAACTTGCTGAAAGTTGCATCGAGGATGAGGACACCAATTGAGATTTTTCTTGAACCTCTATTACCAACTCCCTTAAATTATGCAACATTTTATTAAAAGCCATTGCTAGCTGACTGACCTCATCCTTTGTTTTAATATCAATTTGTTCACCGGTTAAGTCGCCCTCTGCAATCCTAATTGATTCTGTTGCAACCCTTTGAATCGGTCGTGTAATGGACCGGGCCAGAAAAAAGGCTAGCGATAAACCCACTAACAAAGCCAAAACGGTGGAAATCAGGGACATTCTTTGCATAGAAGTTATTTCTAAATCCGTTTTTTGAACAATTTCTAAAAGGCTGTTGTTTCGTTCTTCAGCATAAGCAGTGCTAGCTTTATTAAAACTGCTGGCCAATGGCACCCCTTGATTTAAAATTATTTCGTTGGCTTCTTTTTCTTTACCCTCTTTAATGAGTGGAATAATCTCGTCCAGGACCAGCGTATTATAGTTATCCTGGTACTCCATCAGCTTTATAAATTTTTCTTTATTGGCCTTCTGCCTGGCTGTATCGATCATATTTTGTATGATCGATTTGTTTTCCTCACCCAGTTGTCTAAACTGTTCCGCATAGTTATCCTGCTTATAATAAAAGAAACCCCGTATGGCGGATGTTTGAGCAACAGCATGATGATTAATCGTATTTAACTGATTATTTCTTTCAACCTCATGGGGGATATAATTAACTTGTTCCTGCATTTTTCCAATATTATAAGAAACAATACCAGCGGCAACTGTAAAAATAACCATAACAAAAACAAAACCGCCGAGAATTTTTAACCGCAATGACATATTTTTGCCTCCTTAATGTTTAACCTTTATAAATATCAACTAATTAAAAAATACTAAGCGATATAAGGAACCGGTTTGCCAAGATGATAGCCCTGCCCATAACTTATGCCTAGATTAGCTAATATCTTTAGAATGCTTTCATTTTCTACAAACTCTGCAATGGTTTCTTTGCCCAGGCTATTGGCAACACTGCTGATGGCCTGTACCAATGACCGAAGGACATGATCTTTTTCTAAATTTCTGACAAAGGAGCCATCAATTTTTAGGTAATCCACAGGAAGAAATCGCAAATAAGAAAATGAGGAAAACCCGCTGCCAAAATCATCTAAGGCAAAGGAACACCCAACATCTTTGAGTTGATTTATCCAGCATTCGGCTTGTACTAAATCCTTTACCGCGGCTGTCTCTGTAATCTCAAAGCCAATCCTTGCGGGATTCATACCGCTTTCTAAAATACCCCTGGTTATATCTAACAATAGGTCTTTATCCCCTAAACTTTGCCCGGATATATTCATAAATAGTTTTATATGAGGGTTAGCCTGCAAAAATTGGAGAGCTGCTCCAAAAACCCAGCGATCAATTTGTGGCATCAAGCCAAACTGCTCAGCCACCGGAATGAATGTATGTGGCAACATCAATTCTCCGTTATGATCTTGTAAACGAATCAATGATTCGTAATGATTTACACTCCCGTTAGCAATTCTAATAATTGGCTGGAAAAAGAGTATAAATCGATTCTCCCTTAGGGCATTTTTAATTAAAGAAACGATTTGGTTTTTCTCAGTATAAGATGCAATGATCCCTTCATCCGATTCAACAAAAACAACTTTGTTGCGTCCCGTATTTTTGGCAGTATTTAGGCCAATCCCTGCAAGAGAAAGAACTTTTTGATAACTTAATTTACCATCTATTAACACCGCACCAATACTTACGGTAAGATTGATAGCAATTTCTTTGTCTAGGTAAAACTCTTGATCATAAATATCCCCACGTATTTTTTCGGCAATCTGTTTAGCTTCTTCAAGACTACTTCCCTCAAGCAGCAAAGCAAACTCGTCTCCACTTAGCCTAGCCAAAAGATCCTCTTCCCGCATATAATTTTTCAATAGACTAACCAAAAAAACTAGTACGCGATCGCCGAAAGCATGAGCAAATGTGTCATTAACAAGCTTAAAGTTATCCACATCGATCACCAATAATGCACTTTTGTTTCCCCTCTTTGCCTTGGCTACCGTTCTTTTTAATGCTTTTTCCATAAAGCTTCGATTATATATACCGGTTAAAGAATCATTGGTAGAAAGAAATTGTAATTGTTCTTCAATAAGTAGATGGTCGGTAATATCCCTGGCAATAATTATGCATTTGAACCCCCTCCCCGTTTCATTAATGATAGGCATGATTACGGAGTCTAACCATAGGTAATGCCCATTGGCGTGTTGATAGCGATAACTCTCCTTTGTGACAGAATTTAGTTTTACCCTCTCGGAGATCCTTAACTTGCTATCATCCCTGCTTATAAAACGATAAAGAGATTTACCAATCATTTCCCTGGGACTAAAACCAAGAATGTCTTGTACAACCGGGTTTACATATTGAATAATCCCTTCCGCACTAATTTTAAAAATTATATCCGGCATATTATCCGTTATTTGACGTAGGCTTGCTTCTTTTTCCCTTAATGCTTCTTCCGTCTGTTGATACTTATTTTGCAGGTTGCTTGTATGAATAGCTATTTCCAGGCATTTCGCCACGATGTGCAGAAATACTAAGTCATCATTTGACCAGGTTCTACGTTGGGATATCTGATAGAGTGTTAAAAGATAAAAACCACCCATATTCTTATATAATGGATACCAGAGAAAACTTTTAACCTTAAACCAGCCATGAAAAAGCTTGGCCCATTTATCACTGGGAATATCCAGGTGACTTTCGATCCAAAGATTTTTGTGCAATTTATTTCTTATAATGTTAGCCAGAGGACGTTTAAAGTCTATAAAAACAATTCGTACACTGTCTACCCCAAGTGTATCTTTGATAAGATTTGTTATATTTTCGAAAAGTTTTTTCTGGTTATCACCATGCATAATCGTATCAACCAAACGGTTTATGGCATACAGACAAGCAAGCTGTGATTCTATAATTTGATTATTAAAATGTTCTGAACTCACCTAAGTCACCTCAAAATCATTTTTTCAACATCAACAATCTAAATAATAGTTTTTCGTCTTATCCATTGCAATAAGCAAAAAACCTGCCAACATTGACAGGCTTCCCTTTTCTCATGATCTTTGCCCTAATTTTCCGCATTTACTGCACATGTTTTTCAAATTCCGTTTAACTTTTCAATTATTATTTACGTATACGTTAACATACGTGAACAAAATCGTTCAGCATTCACTTTCCTTCAACTCTATACTGTAAGGAACGCCTAGTCATACCTAAAAATTGGGCGGCTTTAGTTTTGTTGCCACCATGAATTTCGAGTGCCTGATCAATAATTCTATTAATAAGAAGATTAAGATTCAATCCCTCAGCAGGCAAAGAGAAGCCTTCCGGATTAATAATTGGCCTTAAACTATCGGTGGCCCTCTCATCTCTTTGCTCATATTGAAGGGTTTCCAGATGTCCAGGCGTTAACTTATAATCATCATGTAAAAAGGTAACTCTATCCATAACGTTTTTTAATTCCCTTACATTCCCCGGCCAGTTGTATGAAATTAATACCTTTGCCGCTTGATCAGTAATCCCCATAAATTTCCTTCCCCTCTTATGGGAAAAAGTCCTTAAAAATGTTTTGGCTAAGGGCAGTATTTCATTCTTACGTTCCCTTAAGGGAGGAAGAACAAACATACCTACACTTAAACGGTAATACAAATCTTGACGAAAGGTTCCTTCTTTTACCTTCTTGTCTATATCAACATTGGTGGCACAAATAATTCTGGCATCACATTTAATCTTTTTTAGGCCACCCATACGGTAAAAACACCTCTCCTGGATCACCCTCAATAATTTTGCCTGCAAATCCGCCGTTATCTCCCCAATTTCATCTAAAAATAGTGTACCGCCAGAGGCAAGATCAAATTTTCCTTTCTTTCCTGTTGGCAGTCCACCTGTAAAGGAACCGCCTTCATAACCAAATAATTCACTTTCAAAGGTACTGGAAGATAGCGTGGCGCAATTTATATCAATGAAAGGTTCTCCCATATCAAATTTACCGTAGTGTATAATCTTCGCAATTAATTCCTTGCCTGTTCCGGTTTCCCCCTGAATTAAAATTGGTATCGAACGATCCGCATGATATTTTAAAGCCAGCATGTAAATCTCTTTCATAGAATCTGAGTAAAAGTTGAATGTGTCCATACCAACTACCCTGGCAAAAGCCATTCTAAGGTGAGCTAGTTCCAACCTGGGTTCCTCAGTTGCAGTTCTAACATTTTCTTCAAATCTTTGGCAGAGAAATCTGTTTTCTTTTATTAAGGCCCGACGTGCAGCCACTCTTTCGATAACAATGGTTAATTCTTCGAAATTTATCGGCTTAACCAGATAATCGTATGCCCCCAATCGTAAAGCTTTAATCACTGAATTCATGTTACCTTTACCCGTAAAGAGAACAACATCCACATCCCTTGCTTCTGTCATTGATGAGATTTCTTGCAACAACTCCATACCAGTCATCTTAGGCATATTTATGTCTGAAAGCACCATGTGAAATTTAGCCGGCCTAAACAGTTCTAAAGCTTCCTGCCCATTTGCACAGTCTAATACATGATGACCTAGTCTTGATAAGAATTTTTTAAGATTGTTACGGCATATGTAGTCATCTTCAACCAGTAGAATATTCACATCCCCACTCCCCAAACAAAAAGTAGATGAATTAAATGACAAGCTATTATTACTTAAAATAAATAAAAAAACCGCCTTACTTTCGTTTAGTAAAACGGTCTTCGTGGCGGAAAGTTAGGGATTCGAACCCTAGAGACCGCTGGCGTGAAACGCCTAAAACCCCGCTTATGAGAAATCACCACTTGTGAAACTGTGACTTTACCCTAAAAGCAAAAGGGCTGTTGTCGCAAATGCTGTCCTTGCCGGAGGATTGGGCCTATACCCTAAAAGGCTTATCCCTTATCAACCGTGAGAAAATCGACGCAATCCGGAAAGCGGTGCAGGAGTTGAACCGCGCAGGGCATTCCTGTTTAGTTGTGCGTCCTCTGTTTCGATCTCCTTTACCTTTTTCGCCGTGGCGGTGACGATCCGCAATCCCTTTTCGCTTATATCATCAAGCAGACTTTCAAGCTGTCTGCGCTGCGTGGATTTGTCTGTTTCCATGTTCGGAAAAAAAAATTGGTCTACCGAAATGTCTAAAATAGTGACAAGCTCATAAAGGATTTGTAGGCTTGGGTGTTGTCCGCTGTTCTCAATAGAAGCAATATACCGAGGGGCAATGTGCATTTGGTCTGCTAATTGATTTCTCGATATTCCCTTTGCCTTTCTTGCAGTTTTTATGGCTTGACCGAAAGCCTTAAAATCGTACTTCTCAACTTCTCGCTTCATAAATATTTCACCCTATTACATTTTACTGTTCACCTTTCTTTTGGATATGATTACACATATCATAATACTGATAGCAATAGAGCATATTAGATAAATGCACCTATACAACTACTTTTCAGATAGTAGCATGACAATAATTGCCACGATTCTTTGCTTGGTTGCGCTCGGCAAGTTATCCAGCGTCCGCCAGGGTACTGTAATTGCCGCACTGATTGTCGACAATATGATAGGTCTTTTCACTTTAAAATTTTAAAAACTCACTTTCTTGTTTCTGCCCGAAACCAGTAAAAATGAAGAACCGAATATTTCTATTTCAAAGCAAAACCTTGTTATTACAATCTTGAGATAATTTGGAAATGATGGGGGAATTGGAAAAAGGATTGCTAATAAATTAGGAATTGCGTATTACAATTCAGAATTGATTACCATGACCGCTAAGGAAAGCGGTTATGCAGAAGAATATGGTTGCAGACAGCGAGGAAGAAATAACCAATGGCTTATTGCATGACTTCTATATCTTGGGTACACAACAACAGTTTCTGAAAGTGATATGCCGAAACTGGAACACCCTTTTTAGCCGAAGAAAAAGCAATTAAAAAAATTGCGACAAAAGAACCGTGTGTTATTGTTGATCGGTTAGCAAATTATATATTGGGCGACCATCAAAAAGCACTTCATGTGTTTGTGTATACGCCGGCTGCAAAACATTTTTGTCAAAAGCACCGGATATCTTCCGGAGCAGAGCGAACGGGCTACAAATGGATCCGCTGACCTATTCATAAAATAAAGTTTTATTTTAATCCTTGTATAGTTTATTTTTCAGCAACATCATACTAAAATTAAAATAACGGAGGTAGCGAAACCACGAAATACTATGAACAGCTACTGGAAAAAGGTTATTTTACATGGGATCATGTTTCTGAAATGGTCGGTTAATAAACCAGTGCAGCGACCTGATACAGAACTACCTGAAAAGAGGCTATATCCAAATTATGAAAATAAATCTGTATGTTGCCATAGATGGTCAAATAACCCACAAAGAAAAAATATGTAAACATTCTGAATAAGTCCTGTTGTTACAATGAATACATTTATAAATGATGTACACTAAACTGGCTGGATCGATCTTAAAAATTGAAAGTGAGAAATGCAGATGAATGTTTTTAATATAGATATGGGGACTCTCTTAATGGTTCTCGTATTAGGGCATATTCTAACCGGTATACTTATTATTTCATATACGATTCCACATAACAAAGAGAAGTCGGTTAATATATTTTTACTATCTAAACTATTTCAATCGATTGCCTGGATCATGCTTGGATTTAAAAGCACCAATACCTTATATAATTTGGATATCCATATCCAATTCTATACTATTTATTGGTGCAACATTGGAACTGATTGCTTTTTTAATTTTGGTTGATGGTTATAATAAAGTTATTAAAAGAAATTATAATTTATTAGTTTTCATCTGCTTACTTACTTTTAACACCATAACCATACACGGTACTACGGAAAGTATTCGGATTGTATTTGCCTCTTCAATTACAGCTATATTAATTGCCTTTCCCGTATATAAGCTTTTTAGACATAAAAATTCATCTATTTTACAAAAAGTAATCGCTTCTTTTTATAGCATTACCATGGTTTCCTTTCTTTTCATGGCATATACAGCATTAACCTTGGCGCACGATATGACGCTATGGTCAACCAGTATTTCCAATACCGGCTCTTTTCTTTTGTTGTATCTTGTAATGCTTGTGGGAAGTATCGGGTTTATTCTTTTGGCAAAAGAAAAATTGGATATTGAACTGGTTAAAGCCGCGTCATTCGATTACCTAACGAATATATTTAATCGCAGAACCTTTTTATTGCGCGCGAAAGAACTTATTTCCCTATTCGCAAGAAAAAAGGAACAAATCTCATACTTGCTTATAGATATTGATAAATTTAAAAGGATTAATGATATATATGGGCATTATACCGGAGATATTGTCTTGCAGGAGTTTGCCGCTGCTATCAAGACACAATTACGAGATTATGATTTATTTGGCAGGTACGGCGGTGAAGAATTCGCCATTTTGCTTCCAGGCACAAATGAAAAGGATTCACAAGAAGTTGCAGAGAGATTAAGAAGAACAATCGAAAATACATCAGTCAGCATTAACCCTGAAATAAAATATACCATAAGCATCGGAATAGTCACTCTCACTCCAGCTTCGGAAACTAACGTTGATACGCTCTATAAACTAAGTGACAATGCTCTTTATATGGCAAAAATGCAAGGAAGGAATTGTGTTGTACGGTTTCAAAATGCAGGATAAAAACGCATATATACAATGGTAACCTTTCCGTTTATTTCATCAACTTTAATTTTATAATCTGGAAACCAATCAAAGTATTCTTGCCATCCCGTTTTCATTTGCTCTCCGTTTGCTTTCCCAGCATAAGTGTCAATAAAACAAAAATCTTCTGCCATCCTTTCAATAATTAAAGGTAAGTTCGGATTATTAATAGCCTCAACAAACGGTCATACAATATCTTTAGCCACTTCCCTTTCCTAATTGCTGCTTGGCCATATGTTTATTGAAGTAATTTGCCCCTATCATCGATTGTTAGAGAGTAAAAATAAACAGACAAATTCCTCGACGAAATTTGTCTGTTTATTTGGAATAATAGTGGGGGGAAAATTTTATGGGTCGGCTGAGTATTCCCATCTCACCAATAAATTGCAATTTATTTTGAATATATACTTGAAGATGATACACCGCCATCAACAGGGAACGCGCCGCCTGTTATGTATCTGGCTTCCTCACCCACAAGAAATGCTACCATATTGGCAATATCCTCTGATTCTCCAATCCGCTTTAACGGTATGCGTTCCGCACAGCGGACAGCAGCTGCTTCATCCGTAAAGCTTTTCTGGAGAAGAGGGGTATTGATTGGCCCCGGCAATACGCAGTTGACCCGTATCCCGCAATCAGCATATTGCTGCGCAAGGCACTTTGTCAGCATAATAAGCCCCGCTTTCGTTGTGCAATACAAAGGAGACGTTAATTCTGGCACAAGCCCCAGACAGGAAGCAATCATAACGACCGTGCCTTTCGTTTCTTTGATTTTTAAAAAAGTATTTCGTGTCATAAGATAAGTGCCTTTAATGTTAATATCCACCATCTTGTCTATCTCTTCATTTGTCGTATTTTCTAAATATTTTTCAAAATAGATGCCCGCGTTATTAACTAAAATATCCACTTTTGGGATATTCGATAGTGCTGATTTGATTTGTTCATCATCACGGATGTCAACATGGTAAAACTGAAAATCCTCTGGTGGCGTTTGAATGTCAAAAATAATAACATTCATCCCTTCCTTTTTAAGTTTCTTTGAAATGGCAAGTCCCATTCCAGAACTGCCGCCTGTTACAATCGCCACTTTTTTATCTTCCACAATGATCACCTGTCATCAAGTAAATTTTTGTTTGTCCATTATGATGTAATCGCCGTTAAAACCATCATACTATGTTTCCCCGCATAGAAAAAGACATACTTTCCTCTTGTCGGGAAAGTATGTCTCTGGCGGAGAGGCAGAGAACGTCACTCATACCTTAAACCGAACCCCATTAAACATGTCATTATATCATGGATAATCACCAATTATTTCTCATTCACAAATCTTCCCGGAAATACTCTTGCTAAACAAGTAAAAAAATAACAAAAGGGCTTAACATATGATTTGACTTGCCATCTTTAAAAACAATTGCACCGAGTTTTTAACATCTTTTTCTTTTTTGGAAACGATCTGGGTAAACATATCGAATTGAGGGCCACTCCAATTGACAGGGATAAGTTTTCCACTATTCACTTCTTCTCTCACAGCAATCTCTGGCAGCAAAGTAATGCCTTGGCTGGTTCGGACAAATTCAACGATTGTAGCAATACTGTTCACTTCAACGATTCGCCTTAGTTTTATATTGTGTTCTCGAACGAAAGTAATAAATGCATCATGATAGCTGCAGCCCCTTTCGGTTAATATCACTTCCAAACCCTCAAAATTGCCTATATTTACGCTGCCTTTACATGCAAGAAAATGTTCTGGAGACGAAAAAAAGCGAATCGGTTCTGGACAGCTGAACTGTACCTTGACGTCAGAGTCCGTAATGTTAATGTTTTTATCAAAAAGTATTGCCAAATCCACTTTTCCTTTACGTAAGGCTATCAGATTCTGTGCACAACTTCC
Source organism: Desulfotomaculum sp. (assembly GCF_982386235.1). Classification (NCBI taxonomy): domain Bacteria; kingdom Bacillati; phylum Bacillota; class Clostridia; order Eubacteriales; family Desulfotomaculaceae; genus Desulfotomaculum; species Desulfotomaculum sp. The sequence goes on from NZ_CEVWQM010000016.1 coordinate 67,484, forward strand.
ATACTGAAAGATTAAATTAATTTGCGGATACATCGTATGATATTGTTGAAAAAATGCTTTCAGGCGTGAATTGCTTAGCGATTCAACCGTTGCAACAATCAGTGTCTCTTGCTCAGGCATTAGGCTAGTTACTATTTTATCCGAGATGGCTACTAATTCTTTGGCCATAGGCAACAGCAACTCTCCTGCTGTCGTTAAAATAACACTCTTTCCTGCATCACGGCGAAACAGCTTTACACCCAGCTCTTTTTCAAGTGCATTAACTTGGGCAGAAACGCTCGATTGTACATACCCTAGTTGCTCAGCCGCCCGTGTAAAGCTGCCTGTTTTTGCTACAAGCAGAAATGACTTTATATTCCGTACATCCAAAGCTACTCCCTCCATCGGATATGTCGATAGCACAATCGAAATCTTTCGTTTTTGTTTCACATCAGAATATGCTAATCTAAATTTAGTTAATTGTATTCATACCGCAAATCCGACCATATTCTTTTTATATACGAAAACTAAGTAAAATGCTGCACTGCGATTGATGCATAAGCAGTATTAAGCACTTTCATTTAAAACAAAACGCAAAGGAGAATTTTGATGAAACTTCAAGGTGTTTGGCTGCCTATTATAACTCCATTTATTCATAATCAAATTGATTTTATTTCGTACCAAAGATTAATCGACCATTATATTTCCAAAGGTATACACGGAATCATCCCGTTAGGAACAACCGGCGAAAGCCCTACTATTACCGATAAAGAGTATGAAGGGCTCATTGCAGCAACAGTGGAATATGTAGATAACCGTATACCGGTTATCGTTGGCTTAGGTGGCAATGATACTCATAAGCTGATAAATAAAGTTAAAGCAATCGAAAAGTATGATCTAAATGGTATACTTTCGGTATGCCCCTATTACAGCCGTCCTTCACAGAATGGTATCTATGAACATTTTCGTACAATATCTGAATCTACTGACCTCGATATAGTCATTTACAATATTCCATACCGAACAGGTGTAAATATTGAGAACGAAACAATCCATCGACTGGCAGAATGTCATAATATCGTTGGTCTAAAGGATTCGTGCGGAGATATCACACAAACGATGAGTCTATTGCTAAATCCGCCAAAAAACTTTTCCATCCTCACCGGAGAAGATATCCTGTACTATTTGTCACTGACGCTTGGCGGCGCTGGCGGTATATTAGCTTCTGCCCACATCGAGACAAAAACCTTTATAAATTTATATAACAATATTAAAAACAATGATCACCAAAACGCCTTAGCCGATTGGAAACGGTTAGCAGCCATAATCCCACTATTATTTGCCGCCCCTAATCCTACTCCTATTAAACATCTCCTATTTAAATTAGGGCTCATTGATTCCCGTGAAGTTCGCCTGCCCTTAACACCCATACCTGCCGATCTGCAGGAGAGGCTGGACCGGTTAGTTCGTGTGCCAGCTTGCGCTACTCCTTAATTATGTTGTTGCCCCTTGAAACCGAGGGGCTTCTTTGTTTTTTCGAAGAATTTATGCCTCTTAACATACGCGATAAAATTCTTCTCAAGCGCTTTTTATGCCATGACTCCTTGGTTATATCCTGATTATCCAGAAATAGAACTCCCTTTAATATCTTTAGCATTTATTAAATAAATAATAAAAAAGGACAAAAGCGGATGGTGTTGCCGGTCCGAATATAGGCGCTTATAATGACCCTATCATGGTAAGAAAGGAAAAGACGCCTCCATTGTAGATAGCTACTGCTGTAACAATAGTAATAGAAGCGTCTGAAGAGCTTAATATGATTATTGTAGCAAATTATAAACTAATTGAAAACTTTAAATTAGGTATTTTTTGTAAGTTGCACATAGGTGTCTCGGAAACCTACGATGTGAACGGAGAGAAATTTCTGGACATAAATATTTCCTATAAATTTAGTCTGAAAGATTCAAACCGTGAGCCGCAAAAAATAAATAGAGCCGTTTGAAGTCATCCCGTCAAAGATAAACCTTCAAACAAGCTCTATGTGTAATACGTTACCAATACTCATAAAAAATATATTTAAAAAAAGACATTAGTGAATTGAGAAGTTAGGTAAATATAGATGCGCCCCAATTTCTCATTATGCTCATTATAGAAAATGGCTTGCTCACTAAACCGGAATTTGTAGCTTCACATTGTTGATATAAACTACGACAAAGACAATGCTTATCTTGTACGGCTATAAAGAAGATGAGGTATGTCTTTGTTTTTATAACGTCTAATAAACTGCTTCTTTATAGACATGCCAAGTCTTTCAGCCACTTTTCTTGAAGCTGTATTCTCCGGTCGAATTTGCGCCGTAATTTCATTTAGATGCAAAATATTAAAAGCATAATCAACACAAGCAGAAACGGCTTCAAAGGCATACCCGTTTCCCCAATATGATTTTTTATAAATATAGCCAACTCCGACATAGTTTTCATCATCTGCTTGTTCAGAAATTAACCCGGTGACTCCAATTAACTTATCAGACGCTTTTTCTATCACTGCCCAGTAACTATAACCGTCCCTATTATACCTCATAACATTTTCGTCAATCCACTGCACTACTTCCTCATCAGAAAAGGCATGTTCCCAAGCATACATGACATCAATGTCCTGCAAAATTGAGCAGACAGAACGATAATCATCTGTTTGTATTTTCCGCAGGAACAAACGTTGTGTTTGCAAAATAATCATGCCAAAATTTCTCCTATCAAATTCAAATATATTTGATGCACTTTTGCACGAATTATAAACATTGATAAATTCCAATTTGTCTATTTATAATGTAATCGCCTTTGAATTGATCGTGCCATATTTCCATAGAAAAAGACATACCTTCCCTTGGCGGAAAGTATGTCTTTTCTGGCGGAGAGTTAGGGATTCGAACCCTAGAGACAGCTCAGCACCGTCTACTCGATTTCGAGTCGAGCGCCTTCGACCAGCTCGGCCAACTCTCCAGGTTTATTTATTTCGTAATTCACGAAAAAATTTCTGCAAAATCTCCTTGCATTCGTCTTCCATAATACCGGAGATAACTTCTACTCTATGGTTAAACTTAGGTTGGTGAACAATATCTAAAATGGTATCAATGGAACCAGATTTAGCATTGGGGGCTCCATAAACCAATCGTCTAACTCTAAATTGGACAATGGCACCCGCACACATGGCGCAGGGCTCAATGGTCACGTAGAGAGTGGCGTGATTTAAACGCCAATCGCCCAATACCTTGGCTGCTTCCCGCATGGCTAGGATTTCGGCGTGGGCTGAGGCGTCGCAAAGGCTCTCTCTTAGGTCATGACCCCTGCCTACGATATCACCTTCGGCCACCACAACAGCACCAATGGGTACTTCCCCTTTTTCAGCGGCCAACTTAGCTTCTTGCAATGCTTCGCGCATGTAGCGGGCATGAGACAATGGAAAAACCCCTTAAAATAAAAAAAGAGTGGTGCGCCCGGGAGGACTCGAACCACCGGCACGCGGTTTAGGAAACCGCTGCTCTATCCACCTGAGCTACGGGCGCATATAAATATGTTGCTAGCCCCAAATATTTTTATTTAGAACTAACAACATAAGTGGCGTGCCTGAAGGGACTCGAACCCCTAACCTCCTGATCCGTAGTCAGGTGCTCTATCCAATTGAGCCACGGGCACATAATTAATTAACTTAACATATGATGCAACAACGAATACACTCTTGAAGTGTTGTTCCTATCGCAAAAATTATTATATAACAAGTAGCAAGCTAAAATCAACTGTAATTATATCAGATATTTAGATTTTTAATATTAGGAGAGTTTTTTATGAATCATGATGACATTCGTAACCTTGAATGCAAGTTAAAAACCCTTATTCTTATATGTATAATTATCTTTTTGGGTTTCTTTTTTGTGCAAATTGTTGATCTGCCTTTTTATAATATAACCAGTCAGCCTGAATATATAATCCCTTTTGCAGAAAAGGTTAACAATTCTATGGTTAAATTTTTTCTTTTAGCTGTCGTCTTTTCGATTATTATGATAGCAATCGTATTTAGATCTAACCTGAGTTTAAATGTATCCAAAGATAAACTAAAATTTAATCTTGATATAAAAATGAAGGATTATACCCAAAGTATGGATGGCATGAAACGTATTATTGATGACCAGGGTAATATCCCTTTATATAACTCCGAGGTTTACCAGCAATTAACACGTGATTTTATTATTTCTCAAGTAAATGATGAGGGGCAACCGGGAAAGTTTATCACCATGGAGTCTTACCTTAAGGGCTTTTTACATCTGTGCAACTCAAATATCTGCCCTAGCGATATTATTAACGCTCAGAGTATTAATGGGGATAAGGTTTTTGCCCCTAGGGATTATGTTGAAATAGGAGATAGTTTGTTAACAGTAATTACAAAAATGAGTGAAAAGAAGCTAACTGCTCTGCCAGTGGTAAATAAAAATGGTAAAATGATAGGTTCCATTAATTTTCATCAAGTATTGAAGATAGTATTAGAATCTATGGAACGATGAAAAAACCGTTAGTCCAAAACTAACGGTTTTTTTATATTTGAAAAGTTTGGTCACATTTTTATTCTTTTTATGAGGCCATCAATACCCGCTGATAGGCCCTCCGAACGGCTCGCTTACGGTGATGTTTTCGGTGATTTCAAATTCTGTGATTTCGATTTCCGGGCTTTCGTATGGCTTTTTCATAGTATTCACCTCGTTCCAGGCTCAATATTATCGCTGTATACCGTTACCATATTACCTTCCCTGTCCTTGTAAATTAGGTAGGCTCTCCCGTACCAGGTTTCGCCGGCTTCGACATTCGACTTCATGATATAGAACTGGTCGGTGGTGGTATCCAGTATATTTCCAAGGATTACGTTCGGAGTATCCACCGTCAGGTCGGATGTCGATGAATTCAGCAATACGCCGCTTTCCACCAGGGTGTAACCGGCCAGGTCTTTGATTGCCGTGAACAGGATGGTCCCGTTTGTCGAATCTTCCATTACATCATTAGACAATGTGATAAAGGGTGTATTTTCAATCACCGTACTGTTGTCAACAAACACAGCCACAAGCGAGGTATCCCTCATGGGAGCAAAGAATGTAAAGGTGGATTTTGTGCTTACCTTTTTGCCGTCCTGCTCCCAATGACTGAACTTTTGTCCGTCCGGTGCGGCGCCCGCCGCCACCGTTACCGGCATGTCGAATCGGTAGCTGCCTTTATTGCCGCCTGTGGACAGGGTTCCCCCCGCCACGGTTACCGTATAGGCACCCGTTTCTCTCACATAGATGGCGGTGATGATCCTATCGGAAGTAACATTACTTGACGAATGGCTCCAATGTGAGAAGCTATACCCAAACAACGGGGGTTCGGCAGGAGGGGGCACCGATCCGTTCTTCGCTACATTCGTCAATTGCAGGATTTTTCCACTCCTGTCTTTAAACGTAACGGTGTACCAGGGATCCTCCGCTGCGGGAACTTTAGTGAACACAGCCGTTACGTTAATTCCTGAACCCATCATAACTTCATAAACCGGATCGTCGGAAATAATGCTTGCGTTTTTTACGTTCAGCCAATAAGCAAAGGTATATCCCGAACTTGCCGCAGCTTCCAGGCGAATGGACGTACCCATATCATAGGGCGTGCTGTATACCGGTGAAAGGGGCGTTGAACTGCCGTTCAGCGTCACTTCCCCTCCCTCAAGGGTCTTGACTTCAAGGTAGCCTCTTTTCATATCTGGGCTTTCATCTTCCCAAATGGCGTACAAGATAAGGTCATTTACAGGCATGGTCACCGTCGCGCCCTGAGCGTAAGCGGTGCCTCCCGTGTCAAGGGGATTGGTATACCAGTGCTTGAACTTCTTGCCGCCCAGCGAGGTAAAGGTATTGTTTGCCGCCGCGAAGGTTGCGCTTGCAGCTTTGGCACTCTCTGTCGGTGCGGTGCCCTCGCCGCCGTTGGCGTTGTAGGTGACGCTGTAGGTCACCGCCGGCTCCGCTCCCGTCGCCGGGAAGGTTGCCGTTACTACGCCGGAATTGGCAGCGTTGGTTGCAGTTGCTCCGTCCACGGTGAAGAAGTTCTCGGTAATCCCGCTCAGGGTATAACCGGCTTTAGGCGTAAGAGTAATGGTCGCCGTATACACCGTGCTTGGGGCAAAGGGGTTATGCGTAGGGTTCCAGGTCACGGTTCCGCTGTATTGTGCCGTTTCAATAATAGCTGTTACAGGCGTCGCGCCACATACCGGAGCTGTCACCCCTAGGATGGCCGCGCTGATTTCCGGCGTGGTGTCGATGATGTTGATGGTCAGCGTGACTGGGTCGCCCGCCCAAAATCCAACGGTCAAAACCAGCTCCCCCACGGGCTGGGACGCAAGGTATTCCTTTTTGATAATCAGCGTACCCTCGCCGATTGTGCTACCGGCTTCCATGTCGATGTCGCTTCCCCACGCAAGGTCTGTATCACCCGCCTTGACGTACTTTACTCCTTTTGAATCGTTCTCTGTGATCGTTGCGGTCACATTTTCCTGTTCAGCCGGGTTTTTGTCGAAGATCCCGCTGTCCGGGTTGATTGAGGCGTTTCCCGGCAGGATGGTAACGGTCAGCGTCACGGGTTCGCCGATATCGAAATATACGCTAAACTCAAAATCCCCCACAGGCAGCAATGTCGCAAGAAATTCTTTTTTAATGGTCAGCGTGTTCCCGGCCACCTCATAACTCTCCGGATCGATTATCGTCCAGCCCGCCGTCATGTTTACCACATAACTCACCGATGCCGCGCCGTTCCATTGAATGGCCGCGGTCACATCCGCCTGACGGCCCGGAGTCCTGTCATATGTCCCGGTTGTCGGGCTGACGCTGGGATTGTCGGCGATCGTTATGGTAAGCGTATCCGAGGCACCTTTGTCGAACACAACCGTCAGAATAAGCTCACCTTCGTCCTGTTCCGCGAGATATTCCTTTTTAATGGTCAGCACATACCCGCTCACGCTGTAATTCCCCGCCCCGATGGACACTCCGCCCGCCGTGATGTCGGTTACTGAAACCGCGTCATTAAAGGTAACGTACGTGGTCACATCCGCGGCAGCGTCCTTTTTGAAATCTCTGGATGCGGGAAAGACGTAGGCGTTCATCGGCACAACGTCGATTCCCAGCGTTGCCGGATCACCTCTGTCAAACACGATGGTCGCAGTGAGGTCGCCAAAGGGTTGGTATATTAAGCGATCGCCTTTGATCGTCAGCATGTCCCCGCTCACGGCGTAGGTGTCTGTTCCAACTGAGACACCATTCAGCTTCACGTCGGCCACGGCGTTCGCGTCGTTCCATGTTATAGTCGCGGTCACATCTGTCCATTTCGCATCCGTCGGGTTTCTGTCAAACGTCACTCCGGCTGGGCTGATGACGGCGTTTCCCGGGATAGTGATGATGGTAAACGCCGTCGGATCGCCCTTGTCGAATACGACGGTCAAAGCAAGGTCGCCGAACGGTTGGGACGCAAGATACTCCTTTTTGATGGTCAGTTTGTTCCCGACCACGTCATAACTCTCCGACCCGATGGAAACTCCGCCCGCCTTCACGTCCGTAATCGTTTTTGCACTATTCCAGATAATAGATGCCACTGCATCCGCCTGTTTCGCCGGATTCCTGTCAAAAGTCCCGCTATCCAGGCTGATGCTGGCGCTCTCAATTATACTTGAGTAACACTGAATATAATCCAAATTCAAAACCGCATCGCCATGGTCATACTGAATTTTCAGGCTGTCACCGCTGTCAATTTCCAAAGGAAGCCATATGCTGCGAAAGCACCCCACACCGAACCATCCGCCGGTAGAGGTAAATGCAGCATCCATAATATGCACGCCATTTTTGTAGATGCTGATGGTTCCATTGTTTAGGCTTGCATAGCGGATTTCAACCATATGCGACTTTGGCAGGTTGTTCCACTGAACATAGCTTTTTCCCGCAATTTTGAGATCTCCAACCTGTTCTTCTCCCGAAGCACCCACAGCCTGAGCACCGCCGAAAATCCTCACATTGCTAATAACCGCGTCTTCCGCCTCAAACTTTCCCGGGGTTGCGGGAACATTCAGGTTAAAGGTCTTTGTCTTTGCCGTTGCGCCTGTATATGAAACCGTTGCGGTCAAAGCAACCGTTTTGTCATCGTCGAGTTGCCTTATTACTGCGCCCGTACCGGTGTTAATCATTCCTGTGGGGGAGGCGCTCCATGTTATGGTCGTACCGTTCGCCCCTGTTTTGGGGAGATTAAGGGCTGTTTTAACATCATTCTCCGCACTGTTACTGCCTTTTATGGCGTTCCAAAGGAGGGCATCAAAGTCGGCTTCAATACACTCAGCGGGTGTGAAGTCACGCCAGACTGCGTACAGCGTGAAATTCTGCGCAGGCATTGTAACTGTCGCATCGGGCGCATAAGCCGTGCCGGAACCGTTTGCCGCCGTGTTCCACTCCTTAAACTCCTTGCTTGCCGGCGGAGTCAGGGTATTGTTTGCCGCCTTGAATGTTGATCCTGCGACTTTATTATCCTCTGTGGGAGCTGTCCCGCTGCCGCCGTTTGCGTTGTAGGTGACGCTGTAGGGTGTTGTGTCACTGATGGCTATGCTAAATGTCGCTGACACGCCTTTGTCGAATTCAATGCTCAGCACGAGGTTACCCATGGTTTTTGTTGCGAGATACTCCTTCTTGACGGTCAGCGTATCCCCTACTACGCTGTAGCTCCCAGCCCCGATGGTAACTCCGTCCGCCTTTGCGTCCTTCACCGATACTGCGCTGTTCCAAGTGATGGTCGTCGTAACGTCGGCCTGATCGGACGGGTTCCTGTCAAATGTCCCGCCGGCCGGGCTTATACCGGCGCTCTTGATGATGTTAAAATTAGCCGTGGCCGTAGCGGCATTATAGTTGGCCGTGGCTGCCGAGGTTCCCCGCACGGTGTAGCTTCCCGCCCCGGTGGGGACGGTGGCGGTGTAGGTGCTGTCGTCTGTCCCCTGTACCTTGTATACGTAAGTAACCGCCCCGCCGCTGATGTTGGTTTCGACGGATGGCGCGGGGGTTGCCCCATAAGTGATATCGGCACAGGAAATGCTCAGGGTGTTGTTCGCCTTGCCGATGGTGAAATTGGCCGTGGCCGTGGCTGCGTTATAGTTGGCCGTAGCTGCCGAGGTCCCCCGCACAGTGTAGCTTCCCACCCCGGTGGGGACGGTGGCAGTGTAGGTGCTGTCGGCTGCCCCCTGTACCTTGTATGCGTAGGTAACCGCCCCGCCGCTGACGTTGGTTCCGACGGACGGCGCAGGGGTTGTCCCATAGGTGATGTTGGCACAGGAAATACTCAGGGTGTTGTTCGCCTTGCCGATGGTCAGGGTAAAGGCTTGGGTGGCGTCAGGCAGGGCACCGTTTGACACCTTCACTGTAAAAGGATAGCTCCCCGCAGAGATCGTTTTGCTGATGGATATGAGCCCCGCACTGTCCACGGTAACGCCGGCGGGCGCGCCTGTCAGGGAAAACGTAAGGGGTGCGGTGCCCGTCGTCTGCACCTGAAAGCTGCCGCCCGCTCCGTAGGTCAGGCTGCAACTGTTGCCCGATGTGATGGCAGGCGGATTGAGGGGCATCGTCTCTAGGGTGGCCGAAGTGCCGTTGCCGCTTCCGTTGACGGCCCGAACGAAGAACCGATAGGACACCCCGTTGGTCAAGCCGGTGACGGTATAGGACGTAGCCAGGCCCGCGGATACCCAGGTTTTGCTTACGGGATGGAACACCTGATAGGCGGTGATGTTGCCGGAGCCTTTATACTCGGGGGCGCTCCAGTTCAGGGTCACCTTCCCATTCCCACTGGCGGCCGTCACCGTCCTCGGCGGCGTGGGATAGAGGTTCCGGCTGCCGGAAATCTCCGTCACAGGGCCGTTGCCATGGATATTCAACGGGCGGATTTGTAGGGTAAAGTCCACTGAGCTACTCCCATTGGTATAACTGTAGGAATAAGCGCCGACAGCGGCGAAAGTCCACGACGCGTGGTCGTTCATGGAGGTAGCAGCAGTATACCGTGTTTCATAACTTACGGTGCCCTCCTGCGTGCCGGCGGGCTTTTCCCAGAAAAGGGTGAGGGTGTTCCCCTCATACACAACGATGGGGTTTTGGACAGCGCCCGGCGGTATACCCGGGGTCTTTTTAATGGTCGCTTCCCGTCCGTCGCCGTTGCTATTTACCGCCCGCACCTTAAAGGTATATTCGGTGTCGTTGATCAACCCGGTAAAGGTATAGCTGGTGTTCATGCCTGCGGATATCCAGGCTTCGCTGTCTTTGCAGACCTCATAGCGGATAATAGCCGACGAGCCTTCATGGGCGGGGACCGCCCAATTCACCGTCACCTTTTGATCACCTTGCACCGCCGTAATATTCACGGGCATAGAAGGTGCGCCGGAGATCATACGCCAGGGAATATCGGCGCTTTGCAGCCCCTCGGGAAAGTCCGCCAGCACCGCAAGCTTGCCCACCCCGCCGGTCCAGGTGGGGGTGGGAAAACCATTGGAAATGAACTTCTCCTGGGTCTGCAGCTCGTCCGGCGTGATGTTCGTGCCGTTGGCCCCGCCTCTGCCCACCAGGTTCATGGTGGAAAGGGCAAAGGTGTTGGATGAGTTGGTTCTGACGTTATATCCTGCCACGCGGCCAGTCCACGGGACGTCAAAGGTAAAAGAAGCCGAAACCAGGCCGTTGAGGGCAAGGCAATTTTCCATGCGGCTCCACCTGTCCATGCTGGCATCCGCAGACCCGACGATGCCGCCAATGTACCAGTAGCCCACAACGTCGCCCGTTGCGTAGCAGCCAACGATGCTTGAGCTATAAGCCCGGCCGACCACGCCCCCGGCAGGGCCAAATTTATCGACCAGCACATGGGGGTAGATCTCGGCGTCACTGACGGAGCCGGTGGCATAGCAGTTCAGAATGTTGCCGAATTCAGCACAGCCCGCCACGCCGCCTACTCGAAAGGGAGATTCTCCCGTGCCAAATACATTACAGGTTGCAAAGCAGCGTTCAATGCGGCTTTCGACAGATGGCACGGTGGAGAAGTATGGAATAGTTGCCGGGTCGTATGCGGCCAGGCCTGCCACACCGCCCACATTTTCGTATCCGGCAACCCGTCCGCCCACCACCGCGCAGTGATTGAGGACTCCCCAAACCTCCCCCGCGATGCCGCCGACATTTTTCTTCCCAGTGATGTCCACATCCGTCAGGATCACGTCCTTCACCGTGCCCCTCACCATACCAAACAGCCCGATGTACTCCGCTTCGGGCGCATCAATGGTGAGATTGCTGATGGTATGCTTGCCCCCCTCGAAGGTCCCGTAAAAGGGCGTTTCCTTGCTGTTTCCGATGGGCGTCCAGTTCTCGTAGTCCGAAAGGTCAAGATCGGCTGTCAGTGTGATTTTCTTGTTCCAAAAGTTAATTGCATAACCGTGGTTGCCGTTTACAATGTCCGCAAGGCCTTGAAGCTGCGCTGCGCTTCCGATCTCAAATGCCGCCGCGCCGGGGTTGCTGTCATACCAAGAATAGTCCGCGCCCGTTTCCTCCGCAGCCAAAACCGGCGCCGTGCTCACAATCATGATAAGGAACAATATCAAAGCGGTGAGTTTTTGCGCTGTGTTGCTTTTGCCCATACCATTTCCTCCATTCCATCGATTTATAGAGCGGTATATCTTGTCTTTTTTGAAGATAAGAAGAACATGTTCAAACGCCTTCCTAATAAAATTGGGTTTACGTATTTTTAAAACAGACGTTCGGACATATTTCCAATTAAATACATTTTGTTGTTTTTTGAATATTCTATAATATGGAATTTGGGCATACAAGTGACTTTCAAAGAAAAAGTCATATGACTTTTTGTGAGACAAAAAAGGGCTGGCTATCAGGTAAAACCTTTTAGCTCAGCCTCTTTAAATAAAGCAAAGATACAGGAAACATACCTCGGCTATGGGGGAGAGATCATTTCTTGTATATTTTTTAAAAGCATTGGGACAGGATAAATATCCGCAAAAATCGGGCATAACCTTTTAGTTCCCCTTATGGGTTTTCCAATCCCTTGATGAGACAAATGGCTTCCTGCCGTCTCTTGACCTCAAATTTAGAGTAGATCATACAGATGTAGTTCTTGGTTGTTCCTAAAGAAATTCCCAATTCCTGTGAGATTTTTCCATTGTTATAGCCGCTTGCGATCAGATTGGCGATTTCAATTTCACGCTGTGTCAGGCCATAATCCGCCAGATTGCTTTTTCTGATTTCTTTCGGAATATGCGCTATAATTCTGGATGCAATGGACACAGGAATGGTAACATTGCCGTTGAAGGCGTTGCGGATTGCTTCAATCAGCCTATCGCCCGTAGTATCCTTCAACAGATAGCCGTCCGCGCCACTTTTGAAAGCACTTATAATATATTCGTCCGGATCGAAGGTCGTTAGCATTAAAACCACCGTTTTCGGATGTTTTGCCTTAATTTCCTTCAATGCTTCGATACCGCTCATCACAGGCATTCGGATGTCCAGCAGGACCACATCCGGCAGACAGGTATTTACGAATTCCACCGCCTTTTGCCCGTTGTCAGCTATACCGATTACCTCCATGTCCGGTTGGGAATCAAGTATGATGCGTATCCCGTCACAAATCAGATTTTGGTCGTCGGCTATCACTATTCTTATTTTTGACACTTTGCCACCCTCCCCATTGTTTCATCTTCATCAGAAATTACCATTTCTATCGTACAGCCGGCTTGCCCCGTAATTTTCAGCTCTGCTCCGAAACGCGCCGCATCTTTTTGAATCTTTGTCAGCCCATACCCATGTTTCATATTATGAAGACCCCTACCGTTATCCTGCAGCCTAAAAAAAATCCGCCCGCCTGTTTTTCTTAATTCCAACTCGAATCTGGTAGCCTGCCCATGCCGCAGGCCGTTTGTCAGTCCTTCCATAAGTGTATTGTATAGAAAAGACTGTATCGGGACGGCAAGCTCATCCAGCTCCTTTGCCGATGCTTCGGATAAATTGTGAACAATCGTTATTCCGGTAAGCTTTTTAGTTTCCGAAATCAGGCTGAGGATTCTGTCGGTATAGTCCCAGCCAATGTCTGAAGGATAGCTTGCCTCGCCTATGATCACCCTGCGCAGGGATTGCATGGCGGTACGGATTTGCTGTGCTACGCTTTCCAGCTTTATCTTTGCGTGGGAAATATCCTTGTCCATCAAAACGGCAGTGGCCTGGGCTCCTATGGAAGCGGTCGCCAGGATGTGTCCAAGCTTGTTATGGAGCTCATGCATAAGCTGTTCTCTTGCCCGAAGGTCCGCTGTTTTCTTCAACTCGTCCATATATACCGTCATTTGATCCATTGCCGCTTCAAGCTCACGGTTTTTTTCCGCCAGCGATGCGGAGAGCATCTTATTTTTTTGATTCGCATTCACTACGCTGCGTGTATTGATAATCACTAAAATAATAATGAACCGGGGAATTAGAATTATCCTGTTTTCAAGCCAGAAATCATACAAAGCAGGCGCATCCGCCTTATAATACAGCATCCCTATGTAAGCCAGAAAAGCGATTAAGGTATAGAGCATGCTGAAACGGGCCTCATAGACCAATATGGCATAAGAGATGATAAGAACAAGAGCAATGCCCGGGAATATGGAATGTTCAAAATACAGAAGACACAACGCACAAACCAGCTCTGCCACCATGAGCTTTTTGCCCCCGGGCAGCAGTTCTTCCGGTTTATCATAGTGAAAGTGATGGTATGCCATCATCGTCACCAGTATGATGTAGAGTGCCCCGGTAATCAGACGATCTGAAGTTTTATCAAAATACAATGTAATGGCCACACAGAATATCCCAAAATAGTATAGGGATAAAAAAAGCCGTCTGATGTTTAAATCCATTTTTTATCTACCTTTCACTTTGGCATTATCTAATCATTTTCGGTTTATTTTCTCCAGAGTCCACAACCGTTCCTTCATTGGCATCTCCATAAATTGCATAGCTGTTTCTCTTCTTCAAATATTTTTAGCTGAGACTTATCGCCTTGCTTTTTTTGCTTTAAGTCAATAAAAGCCACGCTCAGTTCATCAAGCGTCCAAAATAGATAACGTGAGTGCCTAAAAAAGAGCATAAAAAACAGGCGTATTTTCTAAACGAAAATACGCCTGTTGATTCTTCCCAATGATTCCTATTTAGTTGCAGGGTGAGCGTTCAACCCCTCCAGATTGCCAAAAAAGTTCAAATTCATCTTTCATTTTGAAACCCAAATAATCGCCGCTTTTATTGCTGAAAATGCCGATGCCATGCGGCTTTAACCGCATGGCATCTTTTTTAATCAAATATTATGGCGGAGAGCGAGGGATTCGAACCCTCGATACAGGTCTACCCCGTATACTCGCTTAGCAGGCGAGCGCCTTCAGCCAACTCGGCCAGCTCTCCGTATATCTATCTCACATGGCGGAGGGAGTGGGATTCGAACCCACGGAACCCGTAAGAGTTCAACGGTTTTCAAGACCGCCTCCTTCAACCGCTCGGACATCCCTCCGAACTCGGAGGTGGATCCTCCAAAACAGCTCGTTACCCCAAGCAAGATAGAGTATATCATAGTCAAAAACCGTTGTCAAACTTAAAATAATTAGAAAAACTTGGCGAAAGCCTTGTTTGCCCTTATGCATGTCGGAAAGTTTATACTTTCCGATATGTAAACAATTTATTGTTATTAAATTGTTATTTTCTCAACTCCACCCATGTATGGTACAAGTACTGGTGGTACTGTAATACTACCATCAGCCTCTTGATAATTTTCCAAAATAGCAGATAATGCTCGCCCGATGGCCACCCCTGAGCCGTTTAATGTATGCACAAATTCCGGCTTAGCTTTGGGAGTTGGTCGATATTTAATATTTGCCCTTCTCGCCTGAAAATCCAAAAAGTTACTGCAGGATGAAATTTCTTTGTAGTTATTGTAACTGGGCAGCCATACCTCTAAATCATAGGTTTTGGCCGATGAAAAGCCCATATCTCCCGTCGATAAAAGAAGCACCCGATAAGGTAGGCCCAGGGCTTGAAGTACCTTTTCGGCGTTGCTGGTTAAACGTTCTAATTCATCAAAGGAATCTTCTGGCCTGGAAAATTTAACTAATTCAACCTTGTTAAACTGATGCTGTCTGATTAGTCCCCTGGTATCCCTGCCAGCAGCCCCTGCCTCTGCTCGGAAGCATGCACTATAGGCACAGTGGCAGATGGGAAGTTGTTCTTCAGAAAGAATCTCCTCCCGATATAGGTTTGTCACCGGAACCTCCGCAGTAGGAATTAGATAATAATTTAATCCTTCCAATTTAAACATATCATCCGCAAATTTAGGCAGTTGACCGGTACCTACCATGCTATCACCATTTACGATAAAGGGTGGGAAAATTTCCGTATAGCCATGTTCTCTGGTATGTAGATCCAGCATAAAATTTACCAAAGCACGTTCTAAACGGGCTCCCATGCCTTTATAGAAGGAGAATCTGGCACCTGTAACCTTACCACCCCGTTCAAAATCAAGTATATTTAAATTCTCCCCAAGATCCCAATGGGGCTTTGGTTCAAATTCAAAATCCCGGGGTTTACCCCAACGCCTTATTTCAATGTTGTCATTTTCATCTTTACCCACGGGAACTGATTCATGGGGTATATTAGGAATGGCTAATAAAATCTCCTGCAGTTTATCTTCAATGGCCTTAATTGCATCATCCATATCTTTAATTTGCTGAGATACTTTACGCATCTCCAGGGTTCTTGCCTCGGCATCTTGTCCGGCTTTCTTTAATTTGCCTATTTCCTGGGATACGACATTGCGTGTGTTTTTTAACTGTTCCACCACTACTAATTTTTCACGGCGTAGGGCATCCAGTTTTAAAAAGTTATCCAGTGATATGTCAGAACCACGTTTACCAAGACCTTCTAATACAAGTTCTGGGCTGCTGCGTACAAATTTAATATCCAACATAAATAATACCCCCAAAATTTGGTAGGAATTTAGTCCTAATGTTAATATTGCCACATTCAAACAGAAATTTCCTTATGTATTATACTATAAGCCTACTTCTTTGTAAAACATTGGGGAAATACAGATTTATTATTAAAATGCAAGGTTAGGGTTAGCAAAATAATGCCAACCCTAACCTTCTTACAATGCTATAAACTTACCATTTTTACTTCTAATATTCCATCAATGGTTGCAAATTCCTTTAAGGCACTGGGTGGGATAATATTATCAACCATCATAATCATAATGGCCTTACCGCCAAGTTCAACCCTACCAACTTGCATACTAGCAATATTAATGGCTACATTACCCAAAATGGTACCAACTTTACCGATAATACCTGGTTTATCAATATGGGGAGCTACCAGCATATGACCAGTGGTAGGAGCATTAATACGGTAGCCGTCTATATTAACAATGCCAGGTTCGTTGCCTTGGAATAACGTTCCGGATAACATCCTTTTCCCTTTATCGGTATATATATTCACAGTAATTAGGTTATGATAGTCCTCACCATTTTCCTTGGTGGTCTGAATGACCGAAATACCACGGTTGCGGGCCACCAGGGTAGCATTAACAAAATTGACATTTTCCTGGAGGATGGGGTCCAAAAGTCCCTTTAGTAAGGTTGTTGTAATGGGGTTGACATCATATTTGGCCAGATCACCACTGTAAACAACCTCAACCTTTTCTATTCTTCCATCCAGCATTTGGGACTGGAAGGTACCTAATTTTTCCGCCAAATCCAGGAAGGGACGAATTTTGGCTAATAACTTTGGACTCATGGAAGGCATGTTTACGGCATTCTTTACTAGGTCTCCCCTTAGTGCAGCAACAATTTCCTCTGCCACATCCACGGCTACGTTTATTTGGGCCTCTTCTGTGGAAGCCCCTAGGTGTGGGGTGGCAATAAAGTTATCCAGTTTGATCAAGGGGCTATCGGTGCAGGGTTCGCTTTCAAAAACATCCAGGGCTGCTCCAGCCACCTTACCGGATACCATATATTCGTATAAAGCTTCTTCATCCACAATACCGCCCCGGGCACAGTTTATAATACGAACCCCATCCTTCATCAGTTCGATGGCTTCTTTATTGATCATATGATAGGTTTCTTTGGTTTTAGGCATGTGAATGGTAATAATATCCGCTTTTTTAAAGAGTTCCTGCAAGGTTACAATTTCCACAGCCATTTTCTTAGCATGATCCTCAGAAATGTAAGGATCATAAGCCACTATGTTCATTTCCATCGCCTGGGCTCTCTTGGCTACGGCAGTACCAATACGACCCAGACCGATAACACCAAGGGTTTTGCCTCTTAATTCAACGCCTAAGAAAGCTTTTTTATCCCAGATGCCATTCTTTAACTTACCACAGGCCGCAGGCACCTTACGAGCCAGCGCTAACATCATCGCCATGGTAAGTTCAGCAGCAGCAATGGTGTTACCATCCGGAGCATTTACAACTACAATCCCTTTGTTAGTAGCTGCATTACGGTCAATATTGTCAACACCCACACCAGCACGGCCAATTACTTTTAACTTTTTGGCAGCTTCTATTACATTGGCGGTAACTTTGGTGGCACTACGAACGATCATGGCATCATACTCACCAATAACTTCAATCAGTTGATCTTCGGTCATTTTTTCACCGATTATCACTTCAATATCTGTATGTTTACGTAATGGGGCTAAACCCTGTTCCGATACTCCATCCATCACTAATACTTTCATTATGCGTGATCGCCTCCTACAAATATCATTTGAGCTTCTCTTACACCAGCACCTAATTCAGCTTTATAACCCACCTTGCCCAGGGCCATTTCTAGTGCGGAAATGGCAATAATAACATCCATTTTATCTGCAAAGCCCATATGTGCTATGCGAAATATTTTACCTTTCATTGCATCCTGACCACCTGCAAAGGTAACGCCATAATCCCTTAACAGTACCTTACGCAGGGTATCAGCATCTACAACCATGGGGGACTGAACTGCTGTCACAGCCATTGAGGCACAATCGTCCGGTGCCAATAACTCCAAGCCAAGTCCCTGAATAGCTGCCCTTGTGGCCCTTGCCAACATTTTATGTCTAGCAAAAACATTGTCCAGACCTTCTTCTAAAATCATATCAAGGGCTACATCCAAACCATATACCATGCTAACTGGGGTGGTATAGGTAGTATTCCATTTAGCAATGGATTTTTTTGCTTTTAATAAGTCAAAGTAGTATTTCGGAGAAGTGTTTTGTTGAATTTTTTGCCATGCTTTTTCGCTTACACTTATGAAAGCTAATCCAGGCGGTAACATCAAAGCCTTTTGAGACCCACTGACCACAATATCAACATGCCAAGCATCCGTTTGTAGATCGATGGCAGCAAGGCCACTTACGGCATCCACCACAAGTATTGCCTCATACTTGGCCACAAGTTTACCAAGTCCCTCGATATCATTTTGTACACCAGTGGAAGTTTCGTTTTGTGTAGCCAACACCACTTTAATGTCTGGGTTTTCTTCTAACTTCTTTTGTACTACCTTGAGATCTATATCATAACCCCAACCAAAATCAACAAAATCTACTTCACCGCCGTAAATTTTGGCTAAGTCCCTAAACCTTTCGCCAAATTTACCGCTTGATAATGCCAAAACCTTATCGCCGGGGCTTACTACATTGGCAACTGCTGCTTCAAGGGCACCAGTACCGGAGCTACCAATAATAAAAACATTGTTCTCAGTCTGGAAGACTTTTTTCAGCTTATCGGTTACTCTTTCTACAATCGTTTGAAACTCAGCACTTCTGTGGCCAATAATCGGCCTAGACATGGCTTCCACTACACGGGGGGGAACTTGAGTAGGTCCCGGAATTAAGAGATACTTTTTGTCAGGTATCATAAAATCCCTCCAGATAATTTTTTACCCGTCGGGGGGGAAAATACAAAAACCTCCCGCCCCTAACGGATGATCAGTCCATTAGGGACGAGAGGTACTTCTCCCGCGTTGCCACCCTTGTTGACTAGGAAATATAAATACCCCAGCCCACTCAATTGTTATAACGGGTATCTTCCCGTATCTACCTACTACAAACAGTATATAAGGTATCACTGTGCTTCGGCAGATCCCCTCAGGGGAGGAATTCACCTAAACCCTCTACCGATTCACACCAACCATCGGCTCTCTGTATAGAAAAGGTTTAAATTACTTTTCCCCTTCGCAGGGTTTAAATTCTCTTCCAATAAGAGTATTTTACACAGGAGACCTTTGTTTGTCAAGAGTGGATATTGTTTTTTGGGGCCCATTTTTCTATCCTCCCCTTCATGGCCCACGATTGTTTGTTTTAGGTAACGAGCTTAGAATGATAGCCATACTAATGGCCGTACCGATTTTTAAGGCATCATACGTTTTTTCAGCTTCTTTGTAGTATGCATCAAACCTTTCCCTAATTTTATTTCCGGTCGATAATACAACTGCATTTACGTTTTCAATCATATTTTTTGAGTCATTTACAACCTGTAGTCTATTTTCTATCAAGGTGCCAAACATAAATGAGAAGATTACCGCCAATGTGACTACCCACTTACTCATTTTGTTCAGGTTGACAAACTTCATTGCAGTTCACCTCCTGAACGCTGCCAAGTTAGCGTCACTTTTATATTACCATATAATACCAAATACCATTATATTCCATTTTGCTTTATTTAATGCCATTATCGTCTGTGTCGTTAATTTTATTAGTATTTTTTTGGCTTTAGTTACATTTGCTTCTATTTACTAATTGCCCCATCATATAAACTAGATAAATTGATTTGATTCGCTAACATGATGGGCATCGTCATAATTGGCAAGTAAGAGTGATGTTAACTCTGAATCAATAGCACCTGATTTTACTTTGTTTGTTAAGATTTTTATTACCTTTTCTTTTTCCATTGCGTCCCGATAGGGTCTTGTTTCTGTCAGAGCTGTAAAAATATCCGCCACTGCTATGATCCTTGCCCCATTTTTTAAATCGACAGCGTCCAACTTAAAGGGATAACCCATACCATTTAATGTCTCATGATGGCAAGAGGCATAATGATTGATCTCCTCAAATCCTTCAATCATATTTAATATATGGTAGGTGTAATAGGTATGTTTTTTCATGATATTATATTCTTCGTCGGTCAGTTTTCCGGGTTTGTCAAGTATCTTTTCCGGCACCCCTAATTTACCCAAATCATGTAATAAACCGGCCACCCTGATGATCCTTTTATCGTGCTCTGAACAATCCGCCTTAGCAGCCAAGAAACTAGCCACATTGGCCACACCAGTAGAGTGTCTTCTGGTAAAAGGACTCTTAAAATCGATAACCTTGGACATGGTATCTGCCACTGATAGTACCTCTTTATAGCCTAATTCTTTGGCATTTATGGGGCAGTGGTGAGATAATATATCAGTTAAAAAGGGTGAATGCAAATCTAACCAAAAGCATTCCCGATTGGATATATCGTTAAATGCTTCCACTAGGTGTGGATCGAAAAGCCCCCAACTTTCCCCATTGATCCTTCTGCAGATTGATTTTTTTTGTTCCAGTATGTAGATACTTTCATTTAACAAAACATCCACCCTGTCTGCCAGGTGTATGATCCTACTTTCTATGGGTATTTGGTTTCCCATTCGTTTAGATGCGTTATTAACGCCGTCCCAGCGATCATGATGATATAAAATAATTTCGGCAATAGGGCTAAATAATGGATGATCCTTAAATAGTTTATAACCATTTTTACAGTGTTCGGAGGCTTCCCCTATTAAGAATTCAAATAATAAATCCTTCTCTACCCAAGTGCTTGAACCAGCATCGTGCAAAATTGCTGCTGTAAATAGGTTGCCTAATCTCTGGGAATCAAGACCGTAAAGTTTACCAATTTGTAAAGACATCAGTGCTACCCTTTGATGATGTCTCATTAAACCATGGGCGCAAAAATCCATAGACAGGCTTAGGGATGTTAGTAATTTATAATAATTAGTTAATAACTGTTTCATTATGGTTACCTACCTTAAAATAATTTTGTAAATTGTTATCACCCATAGTCCTTATCTTAATTATCTTTTGTTCCTCCTGAAGCAATCGGCAATAAGCTTTCAATCTAATTTATTGCCACAGATACTACCAGGAAACCCATGTTATTATACCTAATATTATGAGGTATTTTTAACATTGGGATAAAAAAACCACTTATAAATAGACCCGAGGGCGGTTCGAAACCAATGAAAAAGTGCTTCTAAAAATTCACCCTATACAATATGTTGTGATTCAACATGGGTTTTAGTCACAATATATTGAGTGGATTCTTGAAAAATGATACTTTTTCAGTGATCTCGGACGGTTCTCTTGTTTATGCCGGGAAGACATGCTTGGGGGTTCTTAGACAAAAAACCGTCCCCATATCTACACATAACAAAACCCTACAGTCATTATAACTGTAGGGTTTTAAAAATACTCTGGCAACGACCTACTCTCCCAGGAGCGTGAGCTCCAAGTACCATCGGCCCTGAAGGGCTTAACTGCTGTGTTCGGGATGGGAACAGGTGTACCCCCTC